>NZ_JBLKKY010000032.1:0-49693 GCF_059438195.1 Paraconexibacter sp. | reverse complement strand
CCTCGCCGAGGCCGCCGCGGCCCACGGGGCGCCGCTGCCCGAGCTCGCGCGGCTCCCGCTGCGCCGCCGTCGCGCCGGGCTCGGCGAGCGTCCGCCCTGGGCGCGGCCGGTCGCGCCGGACCTCGCGCCCGGCGGCGCGATCGGCTACGAGCGCGCGTCGCACGTGTGGGTGGAGACCGCGGTCGACCACGTCGTCGTCGGGGTGACCCGCGCCTTCGCGGCGCTCATCGCCGAGGCCGACGTCCGCGTCACCGTGGCGAGCCTCGCGCCCGGCGATCACGTCGCGGCCGGGGACGTCCTCGCCCGGGTCCGGGCGGGTGACCGCACCTTCCTCGTGTGGGCGCCGGTCGGCGGCGAGGTCGTCGAGGCCGTCGATCCCGGCGAGCGCCTCCTCGTCGCGCCGGAGGGCCACGGCTGGCTCGCGCGGCTGCGCCCGACGGCGTGGGCGACGGACGCCGAGAGCCTCCTCTGGGGGCCGGGGGCGCGCCGCGAGTACCTCCTCACCGCCGGCCGCTCGCATCCCGGGCTCGACGTCTTCGCCGACGTCCGCGCCGAGCGCATCCGCGCGCTCCCGTCGGTCGGCTCGTGGGCCGAGGTCGGCGAGGCTCTGCGCGCCGCCCGCGACCGTCCCACCCCCAGGTTCCGGTCCACCGCCGAGCTCTACGACCGGCTCGGCGTCGACCTCGGGTGCGCTCTGCACGAGGACCCGGCGCTCGGCGCGCGCCTCTGCGCGCTGGGGACGACGCTCTCGTTCGTCGTCTCCGAGCCCGAGGGCCGCGTCACGATCGAGCTCCGCGGCGAGGCGCCCGTGCTGCGTCTCGGCGAGGTCGCGCAGCCTGCTCCCGGCGAGGACGCCATCGAGCTGCGGTGCCGCGCAGAGGACGCGCACCGTCTCCTGCGCGGCGACCTCGACGCCGCCGCGGCGCTGCGCGCGGGGGAGCTGCGACCGAGCGTGCCGGCGGGCCGCGCGCTCGCCGTCCTCAGCGTCCTCAAGGGCGTGCAGCGCGCGTACGCGCGACGGGCCGCTCCGGACCTCGTCCCCGCGGAGGTCGCGGCGCGGCGGCTCGGCATCCGGGCCGCCTGAGTCGCGAGCGGCTCAGCCGGGATCCGGGTTCAGTCGCCCTCGCCCTCGTCGCCGCCGCGCTCGCCGCGCGCCTCGCGCTCCTCGAGGACCTGGCGGAAGGGCTTGCCGCCGAGCTCGTGGACGAGCTCGTCGTCGAGGACCTCGGCCGAGGTCGCGACGACGCTGAGGGCGTTCATGAGCTCGTCGGCCTGGAGGCGGTCGGCGAGGAGGTCGTACTCGACGATGAGCGTGCCGTCCTCGAACGTGAACTTCGTGAAGAACGAGTTCTTGTTGAGGGTGTTGAGCCGGTTGAGCGCGGCGGCTCCGCCGGGGCCGCCCTCGTCGATGCCCTGGAGGATCGGGCTCGACAGCGTGATGACGGTGCCGTCGCGCCACGGTGAGAAGCCGATGAAGACAGCGGCGGAGTCGAAGATGAGCCGGTATCCCTGGCCGTCGTCGCGGGTCTCGAAACCGAGGCCCTCGCGGACGAGGATGCCGGCGACCTGCTCGATGCTCTGATCGCGTTCCATGGTTCCGGCGGCACACTAACCGGGTCGCTGCCGATCCGGGCGAGCCCCGGAGGGGCGCTTCTCCATGTGTGGCCCCTCGGGACCACGGGTAATCCCGACATACCGTCGCACCTCGCGTGCGACGGAGGGAGGCCCGCCGTGCAACCGCCCTCCGGTCCCCCGGGCGGACGCGGCCGGGTCTCCCAACTTCCGCGTCGACCGGCCGGCACCTCTCTGCCCCCCTCCCCGAGCGTGCCGGCCGGGGCGCGGCTCTCTCGCGCGTCAGATGCGAGGCCGCGACCAGAGCGCGTCCTGGCCGATCGGCTCCCGGTGCGCCCGGCCCGCCACGGCCGCCTCGATGAGCAGGTCCTCCGCGGACGCGTCGTCCGGCGCGGCGTTCTCGGGCGCCAGGATCTGCGCGACCTCCCGCGTCGTCACGCCGTGCGGGAAGGCCTCGAGGATCTCCCCGACATCCGCCGGCGCGGGCCGGCGCGGGAGGCCGGGGTCGAGGTTCATGACGCAGAGGTCGTAGGCCTCGAGCGGCTGGAATCCGCCGGCCTCGAGCCGGCGCCCGTCGGGGGCCGTGAACACGAGGGAGGGCGCGGTGAAGCGGACCGGCCCGTCGGTCTGCGCCGCCTTGCCCTGCGCGTGCGTCGGCCCGCCCTCGGCGCCGCGCGCCTCCTCGCGCCCGGCCTCGTAGGCGTCCCGCACCTCGGGATCGTCGATCGCGTCGACCGCTGCGTCGGCGTCGAGGCCCGCCACGCGGGCGAGCGCGACCCGCAGCGCGGCGGGGTCGTCCATGAGCAGCGACGTCGTGAACCAGCCGAACTGCAGCGCGCGGAACGCCGCGAGCTCGTGGGCGGGCTGGCGCATGCGGATCGCGATGAGCGCCCGGCACGCGGGTGAGGTCGCCATCGGGCGCTCACGCGGCGCCGTCTGGAAGGGCATGCCCCGGCGCCGGAACGACCGGTAGCCCTTCGCCATGCGCTCGGGCGTGTACCCGCGCGCGACGTACTGGGCGGCGTCCTCGGCGAGGCCGATCCACACGTGGCGCCAGCGCAGCCCCTCGCCGTAGCGCCACCGCATCGCCGTGTGGAAGGGCGAAGCGGAGTACGCCCACGGGCAGCCGGGGTCGGAGTAGTGCGTGACGTCGAGCGGCGCCACGCTCACGCGGTCGCGTGGACGTGCCGCAGCTCGTCGACGGAGACGCCCCAGCGGCGACCGGCGGCCGCGAGGTCGTCGTCGACCGGCCAGCGGTCCGCCGCGACGTCGGTGTGCTCGGGGTTGCCGCCCTTGAGGGCCATGCAGCCGGTGTTGTCGCCGATGCGCCGGATCTCCGCGATCTCCTCGGCGGAGAGACGCACCTCCGCGGGCGTCGCGGCGAGCTCGGCGCGCTTGTCCTCGACCGGCCGCGGCGCGGCGAGGAGCGACGGCGCGGCCTCCTGGATGAGCGTCGGCGCGACCATGTCGACGGCCGGGTGCGCGAGGTTCCACTGCGCCGCGAGCTGGAGCGGCGTGAGGTCGTGGCGCTCGGCGATCGGGCGCATGCGCTCGAGGCGCTCGCAGCCCTGCTCGATCCAGCCCTCCGGACGGAACCGCCGGTGATCGAAGTCGCGGAACGGGTGGCCGGGCTTCACGTCGTCCCAGAAGATGCCGCCGAAGTCGACGACGCGCGTGATGAGCCGGATCCCGTGGCGCTCGGCGGCCTCGAGGACGTACTCGCCGGGCCACGGCTCCATCGGGTTGAGGATGACCATCGCCCAGTCGATGACGTCCCCGAAGCGCTCGAAGCAGCGCAGGACGTCGAGGGTGAAGCCGTTGGCCGGGCCCGGGGCGACGCCGATCTGCGTCGCGAGTCCGGCCTCCTTGACGGCGGCCATCCCCTCCCACACCCGCTCGTCGTGGTAGCCCGAGTGGTCGGGGTTGTGGAGCATCAGGAGGTCGAAGCGGTCGACGCCGACGCGCTCGAGCGAGCGCTCCGTCGCCATCCGCACGTAGCCGCTCCACTCCTCCGGCGCGCGCAGCCGGGGGTCGGTGAAGCGCGGGAAGCCCTTGGCCCCCTCGCGCTCGCCCTCGTAGAAGTCGTGGCCGATCGCGCCCGCGATCCACACGGAGTCGCGCGGCACGCCGCGCAGCGCGCGCCCGAGCACGCTGTCGGCCTCTCCGGCGCCGTAGGCGTCGGCGGTGATGACCGCGGGGATGCGCGCGTCGGGACGCAGGAGCGCCTCGAGGCGCTCGTCGTCGAGGGGCTCGCCGAAGTGCATGAAGCGCCCGCCACTCCAGGTGCCGAGCGCGACGTGGGAGGGGTCGACCATGACCTTCATCGTACGGCTCGCGATCATGGGGGACGTGGACGAGGAGCTCCCGCTCGACGACGTGCTCTCGATGTACGCCTCCGGCTGGTTCCCGATGGACGACGAGGAGCGGCCCGGCGAGCCGCTGCCGTGGTACGCACCGGAGGAGCGCGGCGTGTTCGATCTCGACGAGGCGTCGCTCGACGTCGCGCGCCGTGCGGTCCGCCGCAGCCTCCGCCGCCCGGAGGCGGAGCGGTGGCGCCTGCGTCTCGACGGCGCCTTCGCGGAGACCATCGCGCGCTGCTCGGTCCCGCGCGGGGAGGACGACGGGGTCTGGCTCACCCCGCGGATGGCGCGGCTGTACAGCCGCCTGCACGCGGCGGGCGCCTGCCACTCGATCGAGCTCTGGGACCCCGAGGACGGGCTCCTCGCCGGGACCGTCGCCGTGATGCTCGGCCGCGCCGCGTTCCTCGAGTCGATGTTCCACCGTCGCCCGCACGCCGGGAACGTCATGCTCGTCCGGGCCCTCGAGCTGCTCTCCCGCAGCGGCGCGGAGCTGTGCGACATCCAGATGACGACCCCGCACACCGAGCGCCTCGGAGCGCGCGCGATCTCGCGCTGGCAGTACATGGCGCGGCTGCAGTCCGCCCTCGAGGGGGTCGGCGACGACGGTCCGTCCCTCCCGCCCGGGGCGCGCCGGATCGGGTGAGCGGGGGAGATTCCCCTCGCGCGGGCCGGGCGCGCCGGGGTACAGTCCCCGCATGGACCTCAGTCCCGGTGAGTCGATCATCTACCGCGGGCATCCGTCCTGGCGATCGACGCTCGGCCTCTACATCAAGGGGCTGCTCGTCTGCGCGCTGCTCGGGGCGATCGCCGCGGCCGTCACCGCCGTCGTCGACGACGAGGTGAGCGTCGGCTGGGTCGTCATCGTCGCGGGCGCGGCGCTCGTCGTGCTCCTCGTCCTCGGCTACGTGAAGCGGATGGCGACCGAGTACACGATCACGACCCGCCGGCTCCACATCCGCCGCGGCATCCTCAACCGCACGACCGAGGAGACGCGGGTCGAGCGGGTGCAGAACACGAACACGTCGCAGTCGCTGCTCCAGCGCCTCCTCAAGGTGGGCACGGTCGACTTCGACGTCGCGAGCGACGAGCGCGCCGGGCTCTTCAAGTTCTCGGGGGTCGAGAACCCCCAGGAGGTCGTCCGGGCGATCGACCGCGCGACGACCGGCGAGCAGCGCGAGCCCGTCGAGAGCTCCGCGCCCGGCGACGACGAGACGCGCGAGCCCGTCAGAGACGGGCTCTGAGCGCACGTCGCGCCCATCCCTCCTGACGTTCCTCACGCCTGGCGTGAGGAACGTCAGGGAGGATGGGGCACGTCGGGCGCCGCGGGCGTCCGCCCGGCGTCAGTTGACCGACGGGTCCTCGGGCTGGCGGGCGAGCACGGCGTAGGCGCCGCCCTTGCGCTCGAGCACCTCGGACCACAGATGCTTGGGATCGCCGGCGAAGACGTCGTCCGGCCGGCCGTCGACGACGATCCACGCGCCGTCGTCGAGCTCGGAGTCGAGCTGACCCGGACCCCAGCCGCTGTGCCCGGCGAAGACCCGCGCCCGGCGCGTCGCCCCGACGAGCACCGCGAGGTCCCCGTCGGCCGGGAGGAAGCCGAGATCGCCGAGGATGACGTCGGCCGCGAGCGACGTGTCGTTGAACTCCGCGAGGACCATGACCGCCTGGTCGCCGACGGGTCCGCCGACGAAGATCGGCTCGTCGTCGCCGACGAGGGCCTCGAGGTCCTCGACGGCCTCGGCGACGAGCGCCTCCGCCGGGCGGTTGAGGACGAGGCCGAGCGCGCCGTCCTCTCCGTGCTCGGCGACGAGGACGACCGACCGCGAGAAGTTCGGGTCCCCCAGCGTCGGGGACGCGACGAGGAGCTTGCCCTTCAGACTGGCACTCACGATCGCGGGCATTCTACGAAGGGCGGGCGGTCCGGCGTCCCCACCCCCGTCGCGCGGCCGTCCCTCAGCCGCCGAAGAGGAACGACTGCACGATGCTCCCGAGCGACCTCGGGTTCTCCCCGTAGCGGTCCTCGAAGCGGTCGGCGTCCTCGCCGCGGGCGAGGGCGAGGACGAGCTCCTCGCGGCTCGACCCGTAGCCGCACGCGGTGCGGTCGAGGGCCTCGATCGCGCGGTCCTGCACGAAGCCGCTGAGACCGCCCGTCTCGGGCAGCTCGCGCTCCTCGCAGGGGTCCTGGAGCCGGACGGGCGCCGGCTCACGGGCATCGCGCTCGCTCGCGTACACCGCGGGAGCGATCGCCGCCAGCGCGACGGAGACGCCGAGCGCCGCGCCCGCCGCCGTCGACGGCCGCGGCGCGACCGGGGCGAGCGCGAGCGCCGCGAGGATCGCGAAGGCGCCGGTGACGAGGAACGCGACCTCGAACGACTCGCCGACCGCGGCGATGAGCGTCTCGTCGATCTGCGCGGCCATGACGTCGAACTCGCCGACGTTCTCGTCGAGGACGCTCGGCCGCTCGCGGTCGAGGGCCGCGAGGAGCTCCCCGCGCGGGTCGGCGCTGTCGACCGAGCCGAGGAGCGCCGGGGCGAGCGTGAGCTTGTCCTGCGGCGGCAGCCGGGCGTCGAGCGCGACGGCGACGCCGCGCTCGCGGGCGGTCTGCGTCGCGTCCTCGAGGCGCTCGGCGGTGATCGGCGCGAGGATCGCGAGCGCGATCGCGATGCCCGCGTGGCGGGCGGTGAGGAGGCGGGCCGCGTCCCGCGCGTCGCGCTCGGGCAGCAGCTCGCCGCCGAGCGCCGGGAGGGCGAGGCCCATGCCGAGGCCGGCGAGGATCTGGGGCGGGACCGTCCAGAGCAGCCGGTCGTCGGGGAGGAAGGCGAGCGAGAGCGTCCCGGCGCCGACGAGGAGGCAGCCGCCGATCGCGCGGTGCGCGGCGCTCCCGCCGAACCGCGAGCCGACGAGGGCGGCCGCGGGGAGGACGGTGACGGTGACCGCGGCACGCAGCGGCTCGACGCTCCACCCGGCGACGAGGAGGAGGACGAGGAGGAAGAGGACCGCGCTGAGCGCCGCCGAGACGAGCGCCAGGCCGACGAGCGGCGCGGCCCGCCACGCCGGGACGCCGGGCGCGGGCGCCGGGCGGCGCTCCGACTCGAGCGCACCGGGGCGTGCGGGGTGGAGCACGCGGGCGTTCCAGCACGCGAGCGCGGCGAGGCCGACGACGGGGACCTGCGCGTAGAAGATCGCCCGCCAGTCGAAGGCCTGGGTGAGGGCGCCGCCGAGGGCGGGTCCGAGCGCCGCGGAGAGCACCGCGGCACCGAGCCAGAGCCGGCGGGCGTGCCCGGCCGGGTGCGCGCCCATGTCGCCCTCGAGGAGCGCGAAGACGGCGACGAGCGTCGCCGCGCCGCCGATCGCCTGGACAGCGCGCGCGACGAGGAGGACGCCCATCGCGTCGGCGGCGCCGCACGCGAGCGAGGCGGCGCCGAAGAGCGCGAGACCGGCCGCGCCGACGTGCGCGGGGCCGAGGCGCCGCTGGAGCCGCTCGAGGGGGACGAGGGCGGCGGCGAGGACGACGGTGTAGACGCCGATGACGGCGGCGACGCCCTCGACGGACGTGTCGAGCTCGACGAGGACGTCCGGGAGGGCGAGGGTGACGATCGACGCGTCGGCGAGGGCGAGGCCTGCCGCGACCGCGAGGAGGAGGGAGCGGGCGCTCACACCGCCATTCTGACGGGCGCGTGCGGCCCGGGCGCCGGGCGGCGCGCGCCAGGGGCCCCCGAGCACGACGAGGGGGCGCCGTCGGGCGCCCCCTCGGTGCTCGGAGCTGTCGTCGCGCTCAGCAGTGCCCGACGATGTTGAACGAGCGATCGGCGGGGGTGCCCGTCGAGTCGAACGTCCGGACCGTGACGGTCGTGTTGCCGCCGGCGACCGCCTGCGCGACCGTGATCTCGCCCGGGTCGGTGCCCACGAGCGTCGAGCCGAAGCCGCACTTCGTCAGATCGCCGGTGAAGCCGACGGTGTAGACGCCGGTGCCGGTCCTCGCGACGCCGCCGCTCGTGACGCCGCGCGTCTCGCCGGCCGTGCCGTCGCCCGCGACCTGCGCGAACTTCGCCTGCAGCTCGGTCGAGTCCTTGCCGTCGACGGTGTCGGCGTCGAGGCCGCTCTTCGCGCGCGCCGTGGCGACGATCTCCTCGGCGTTCGCGCCGTCGACGCGATCGGCGTTGAGCCCGGTCGCGACGCCGGTCGCGTTCGTGACGAACGGCTTCTTCGTGTCGCCGCCGGTGCCGGCAGTGATGGCGCCGACGATCGGCCCGTTCCCCGAGTTGAACTCGAAGGCGTAGCCCGTCGAGAGGTTGTTCGCGCGCAGGCACGGCTCCTGCGGCGGGTTGGCGGCGGTGCCGCCGACCTTCGAGCGGCAGCCGTAGATCGCGCCGCCGCCGGACTCCGAGAGGTTCGACTGGCGCGTCGCGTAGCCGCCCTTCTGGCCGCCCGAGGCGTTGATGTTCGCGACGATCTCGGTCTCGGACGTCGTCGTGCCGTTGCGGACGCCCTCGCGCAGAGGATCGCCGGTGGCGGCGACGCCGAAGGGCGTGATCCCGAGGACTGCGATGCCGGTCGCGATCACGACGGCCCGGGTGCGCGGCGCCTTGCCGCCGAGCGGCAGGCGGTCCCGCAGGGCCTTCCGGCCCGGCTCGTTCGGCTCGTGCATGCTTGCTCCCTGGTCGGTTACGGGGCTGCGGGTCGCTACCGGGTCGCCTGAGCGCCGAAACGCGACGTCCGCTCCGCTTCGCTGTGCGACGCGGATGCGCCCAGCGGTCGCGGCGATCCGGAACGCCCGGGGGAGGCGCGGCGAGAGCCGGTTACGCCGTGACCGGGCCGCCGGAGGCCGCGAGGCGCCACGGCTGCTCGTCGGGACCGTCGAGCGCGAGCGTCCAGCGCTCGGTGAACGTCGTCTCCCGGTCGCGGCTCCCGGCGAGGAGCGCGAGCGTGTCGCGGTCCTCGACGTACCGGCGGCCGCGGACGCTGAGGACGACGTGCATGCGCGCGGGCGCCGCCTCGGCGTCGAGACGGTCGATGTGCACGCGCTCGATCGTCGCCCCGCGGACGACGACGCGCGTGCGCTCGCTCTCGTCACCGCCGTAGAGGAGCGCCCGCGCGGCGGCCGGGTCGGCGATCTCGAGGAGCGGGCCGTCGTCGCCGTCGACGGCCTCGATCCAGGCGACGACGACGCGGCGGGCGGCGATCTCGAGGACGTCGGGGGCGAAGCGCCCGTCGGCGAGCGCGAGGTCGAGCGCCTGCGCACGCGTGTCGTCGGCGAGGTCGACGTCGACGAGCTCCTTCGTCGTGAAGCCGGGAAGCGCCGCGGCCGCGACGGCGTCCTCGACGCGCGCCTCCTCGAAGAGCGCGGCGTCGTCGGACCACGGCGAGGCGATGATCGCCGCGTCGAGGTGGTGGACGCCCTCGCTGCCGGCCTCGATCGCGACGAGGACCCAGCGGTCGTCGACCCGCGCGAGCGTCCACCACTCCGAGAGGGACACCGTCTCGGAGGACGCCCCGTTGCGGAGGATCGTCGCCCCGTGGCGGTCGATGACCTTGTCGACGAGCGTCGCGGACATCCACAGGACGACGCGGTCCTCCGCGTCGTCCTCGCGGTTGACGAGCCCCACGTACTCGACGGTCGGGCCGTCCTGCACCTCGACGACGTTCTTCCAGCCCTTCCGCGCGAAGTCGTCGAGCCGGCGCTCCCACTCGACCATGAGGTCCTCGCCGACGAGCCGGCGGAGCGCCGCGCGGTCGTCACGGCCCCATGCGCCCTGGACGTCGCGGAAGAGGGTGGCCGCCGCGGCGACGACGTCGTCGGCGGCGAAGTACGCGTCGTCCTCCGCTGCCTCGGCGCTCGCGCGCGTCACCGCCTCGATCCGCTCGCGCTTCTTGCGCTGGAAGCGCATCGCCTGGATGACGGCGACGACCGCGATGAGCGCGATGACGCCGAAGATGCCGGCGAGGATGATCGCGTCGACGAGGCCGAAGTCGCCGCTGCCGCCGCTCGAGCCGCCGAAGCCGCCGCTGCTCCCTCCTCCGCCGCTGAAGCCGCCCCCTCCGCCGCCGAACCCGGAGGAGCCGCCGCCCGCGGCGGCGAGGACGAGACCGACGAGGCCGAGCGTGGGCATGACGCGATCCTGCCACGTCCGGCGGGGGCGCGGCTCAGTGGGGCTCGGCCGCTCGCCGCGCCGCGATCTCGCCCTGCCGGCGCAGCTCGAGATGCCGCTCGAGCCTGCGGGCCTCCACGGCCCCGAGCGGGTCGAGGCGGATGCCCGCGAGACCGTCCTCGGAGGTCCGCACGACGCGCCCGCTCGCCCCGAGGGGGACGCCGGAGCCGAGCTCGAGGACGATCCGCACGCGCTCGCCGGGCCGGAGCTTCCCGTCGTCCTCGACGAGCACCCCGCCGGCGGAGATGTCGCGCGTGCGCAGATCGAGCCACCCCGCGCCGAAGCGCTCCGGGACGACCGTGACGGGACGGATCGCGTCGACGCGGTCGTGGAGCCGTCGCTGGGGCGGCACCCCGGGCGGCGCCTCCGGCTCGTCCGCGGGCTCGGGCACGTCGGTGAGGAGCTGGACGACGCCCTCGCGGATGCAGCCCTCCTCGTCGGGGACGGCCCGCAGCGTCCCCTCGACCGACAGGCTCCCGTCGCCGCCGGCGGGACGGACGCGGCAGCGGCGGCCGTGGAGGAAGCGGACGGGGAGCGGCGCCGCGGCCACCGGGGTGAGGACGAGCTCGGCCGCACCCGGCACCGCGCGCGCGACGACGGCCTCGCGCCGGCCGGCGCCTTCGATCATGAGATGGACGCGCTCGCTCGACATCGACTCCCCTATCGGCACCCGGCGCCGCGCTTTGAGAGCGGGCGCACCTAGCGGACGGAGACCCGACCGCCGTCGGGCTGCCACGCCCACAGCTTCTGCCAGTCCGGGTCGAAGACGCCGACCTTCACCCGCCACGTCCCGCGGGGCGCGTCGGAGGGCAGCCGGAAGCGGGCGGTGTAGCGGCGCGTCTTGCCCCGGCGCAGGCGCTGGGACCGGAAGGGCACCTGACGGGTCGGGGTCCGGGCGCCGGGACGGTAGAGCTGCACGGCGACGAGGCCCCGCGCGGTGTCGCGCGCCGTCACGCGGACGTCGACGCGGAGGGTCCGGCCCCGCTGGACGGAGCGGGAGCGAGGACGGGACCGGATGCGCATCCGCGGCGTCGACGTGCGCCGCTTCACGCGGCTCGGCCGGCGGGTCGCGCCGGGGAGGCGGGTGGCCCCGCGATCGGCGTAGCCGCGCGCGAGACGCGCGAAGAGCCCGCCGTCGTCGTCGCGGCCGTCGCCGTCGTCGTCGCACGCGCAGGTCGCGTCGCCGAACGCCTTGCCGAAGAGGAGCGCCACGACGCCCGCGTCGAGATAGCGGCGGCGCACCTCGGCTCCGCCGGATCCGAGGAGCGTCTCGACGCGGTTGTCGCGGTAGCGCTTGGGCGTGTCGTCGAGGCTCTCGTTCCCGAGCGGGATCTGCCAGAGGACGACGCGCTTGCCGGTCCGCGAGCTCACGCCGGCGAGGTAGCGGGCGTGACGCCGGAAGTCCTCGGCGTCCCACACGCTGCGGCCGCCGTCGCCCTCGCGGACGCGCGCGTAGCCGTTGTCGACGTCGTCGAACTCGGCGACGACGAGGTCCCACTCGCGCGTGAGGCGCTGCTGGAAGCGCGCGGAGCGCAGCGCGAGCTCGTCGATGCGAGCGTCGGAGGGGTCGCTGTCGGCGAGGTCGTGGCCGGTCCCCCAGTCGCTGAGGTGGTAGCCGAGGAGGACGTTCGGCGCGTGGCGGTCCCGCAGGCGCACGACCGCCCGCGCGAGACCCTCCGCCGTGTCCGGGAGCCCGCGGGTCTCGTGGACCCCGGTGGCCGAGACGGCGACGGGCACCGTCTTGGGGTCGTCGTCGCGGGCGGCGCGTTGGAGGTAGCCCCAGAGATCGGGCTCGACGTGCAGGACGGTCGTCCGCCGCGTGCGGCCCATCTCCCGCAGGGCGACCCGCAGGTCGCGGAGCCAGGCGCGCATGGTGTCCCGCGAGGCGAGGTTGGCGAAGACGCCGTCGACCTCCGGCCGGTCCCGGCCGGGGAGCGACTCGCGCAGCTGGTAGAGGCTGAACACCGGCGTGAACCCGTGGTCGGCGCTGTCCTCGACGAATCCGCCGACGAACGACCCGTCGCCCTGCGCCCAGCTCTGCCAGCCGCTACCGGTGTTGGCGCCACCCGAGAGGTAGTGGTAGCGGAGGCCGAGCGGGATCCGGTCGCGCAGCGCCGCGGCGCCGTGCTCCGCGTCGCGCATCCCGAGCTGGAGGGTCGAGAAGGGCCATGCGGCCGGGATCGCGGCGCGGGCGGAGGCGTGGCCGGGTGCCACGAGACCGAGGAGGAGCGCGAGGAGAAGGGCGAGGGCGGCCGCCGGCAAGCGCATCCTCCACGGTCCATCGGCAGCACCTGCGAGACTCTTGAGAGGGATATGAGCGTTGACGCGCCCAACCGTGTGGCGATCCTCACGAGTTTGGGGAAGCGTTCAATATGACTGGACGTCAGCGTTCAGTTCCGCAGGGCAAGCTGCCGATGACAGGGACGCGATGACCGACCTCCGAGCACATGTCGCTCGACCGCGGGAAGCGACCGTCGAGGACCTGCGTCTCGACGGGGGTCATCGGCTCCGGGTGCGGCGCTGGGAGGGCACGGGGCGACCCCTCGTCCTCCTCCACGGGCTCATGGACGACAGCGAGGGCTGGACCGACCTCGCGCGGACGACGCACCGGCCGTGTCTCGCGATCGACCTCCCCGGCTTCGGGGGCTCGGATCTGCCGACGCGCCCGCGCATCAGCGCGTACGCCGAGGCGATCGTCGAGGGCCTGGAGCAGCTCGACGTCGACGGCTGCACGCTCGTCGGGCACAGCCTCGGCGGCGCGGTCGCGACCGGCGTCGCCGAGCGGACGACGGCCGTCCACGCCCTCGCCCTGCTCGCGCCCGCGGGCTACGGCCGGATCCGGCTCTCGGAGTTCGTCACGCTCCCCGGCGTGCAGCAGGTGACCGAGGCCGCGCTCCCGCTCGCGCTCGTCAACCCGCTCGCCGTCACGGCGGCGTACTCGACGATGGTCGCCCACCGGCGCCTGCCGTCCGGCGACCTCATGCAGCGGCTGCGCCGGCGGGCCTGGCGCTCGGGCCCCGGCGTGCGGACCGCTGCGCAGGCGATCGCCGCGTCGGGTCGATCGGACAACGCCTTCTTCAAGCGGCAGGTCGCCTTCTCGGGCCCCGTCGCCGCGCTGTGGGGCGAGCACGACGCGCTCGTCGACCCTGCGCACGCCGACGCGCTGAGCAGCGCGCTGCCGCAGGCCCACGTCGAGATCTGGGACGGGATGGGGCACCACCCGCAGCGCGAGCGCCCCGGCGACCTCGCGCGGTACATCGAGCGCCACGCCGCCCGCGGCCGCTCGCTCGCGCCGCGCCGCCGGAGCCACCTCCTCGCCGCGTGACGCGCGCCCGCGCGCGCGACTAGCCTGCCGGGCCATGAAGCTCGCGACCTTCGCGCCGCCCGGCGGCGACCCCGTGTCCGGTGAGGTGCGCGGCGACGAGGTCGTCGCGTTCGCCGACTCCGCGACGGTCCTCGACCGGCTCGCGAGCGGCGACCGCACGTCGGCGAGCGGCGCGTCGTTCGCGCTCTCCGAGGTGACGCTCCTCGCGCCCGTCCCGCGTCCGCGCGCGATCTTCGGGATCGGCCTCAACTACGCCGCGCACGCCGCCGAGCAGGGCAAGGAGGCTCCGGAGCGCCCGATCGTCTTCATGAAGCTCCCCACGAGCTCCGTGGGGCCGTCCGGCCCGGTCGTGTGCCCGCCGGTCGTCCGCCGGCTCGACTACGAGGGCGAGCTCGCGATCGTCATGGGCGCCGGCGGCGAGATCGCCGGCTACGCCGTCGCCGACGACGTCAGCGCGCGCGACCTCCAGCGCCGCGAGGCGCAGTGGACGCGCGCCAAGGGCTTCGACACCGCGTGCCCGTGGGGGCCGTGGGTGACGACGGCCGACGAGGTCCCGAACCCGGAGGACCTCGCCCTGCGCACCTGGGTGAACGGCGAGCTGCGCCAGGACGCCCGGACGAACGACCTCATCTTCGGCGTCGAGGAAGTCGTCGCGTTCATCCGCGAGACCTGCACGCTCGAGCCGGGCGACCTCATCCTCACCGGGACGCCGAGTGGCGTCGGCATGGCGATGGACCCGCGGGTCTTCCTCGAGGACGGCGACGTCGTGCGGATCGAGATCGAGTCGCTCGGCGCGATCGAGCACCCGGTCCGCATCCCGGGCTGAGCGCCCGCGGCGGTGAGTGTGGATCGACCCGGCTCTCAGCCGGGTCGATCCACACTCACGCCCGGAGCGGCGGGTCAGTGCTCGGTGATGACCCGATCGATGAGGCCGTACTCCTTCGCCTCCTCGGGCTTGAAGAAGCGGTCGCGCTCCATGTCCGTGTGGATCTGCTCGAGTGACTGGCCGGTGTGCTTCTCGTAGATCTTCTCGAGGGTCGCGCGCGTCTTGAGGATCTCGCGGGCGTGGATCTCGATGTCCGACGCCTGGCCCTCGTAGCCGGGGGAGGACGGCTGGTGGATGAGGATGCGGCTGTTCGGGAGCGACATGCGCTTGCCCGCGGCGCCGCCCATGAGGAGCAGCGAGCCCATCGACATCGCGATCCCGCAGCAGATCGTCGAGACGTCCGGCTTGATGAACTGCATCGTGTCGTAGATCGCGAGACCCGCCGACACCGACCCGCCCGGCGAGTTGATGTAGAGCGAGATGTCCTTCTCCGGGTCCGAGGACTCGAGATGCAGGAGCTGGGCGACGACGAGGTTGGCGATCGTGTCGTCGACCGGCTGCCCGAGGAAGATGATCCGCTCGTTGAGCAGCCGGCTGAAGATGTCGTACTCGCGCTCGCCGCGAGCGGAGCGCTCGACCACGGTCGGGACAAGAGGCATGGAGGGCACCCTAGCGGAGCGGCGGACCCGCCCCCTCGGGGGGTTGGCCGCCGGTGCTGCGCGACGGCGGTGCCGAGGCCGCTAGGGTCCGCGCCGCCCGCCGTCGGTCCGCACGCCCGACCCTTCCGGACGAGGAGCACTCCCATCCCGCCCACCGCCAGCCTCGACGAGGCACGTCCGTCCACGGCCTCCGCGCCGCCGCTGCTCGAGGACGAGCGCCTCGAGCAGCTCGCCCGCGACCTCGACGCGATCGCCGCCGACGTCCGCGCCGACCTCGGCGCGCGCGACCGCGCGTACATCCTGCGCGTCATCCGGGCGCAGCGGGTGCTCGAGCTCGCCGGCCGAGCGCTCCTCATCGGCTCCCGCAAGCGTCCCGCCGCGGTCGCCGGGACGGTCGCCCTGTCGCTCGCGAAGGTCCTCGAGAACATGGAGATCGGGCACAACGTCCTCCACGGTCAGTGGGACTGGATGAACGATCCGCACATCCACTCGACGACGTGGGAGTGGGACGCGGTCTCGACCGCGGCCTCGTGGAAGCACGCGCACAACTACCAGCACCACACGTTCACGAACGTGCTCGGGCTCGATCGCGATCTCGGCTACTCGGCCCTGCGCGTCGAGCCGGAGCAGCCGTGGCATCCCGTCTACCTCACGCAGCCCGTCTACTTCTTCCTCATGGCCCTCACGTTCGAGTGGGGGATCGCGCTCTACGACATGGAGCTCGACGCGGTGCGCCGCGGCGAGAAGTCGAAGGAGCAGGCGCGCGAGGAGGTCATGGGCCTGCTGCGCAAGGCGCGTGCCCAGGTCGTGAAGGACTACCTCGTCGGTCCCGCGCTGGCCGGGCGCAAGGGATGGAAGCGCGCGCTCGCCGGAAACCTCACGGCGAACGTCGCCCGCAGCGTCTGGGTTCACACGATCGTCTTCTGCGGCCATCTCCCGGAGGAGGCAGAGACCTTCACCGAGGACGAGTTCGCGGCCGAGTCGCGCGGGGGCTGGTACCGCCGTCAGCTCCTCGGCTCGTGCAACCTCGAGGGCGGCCGGCTCTTCCACCTGCTCACCGGCAACCTCTCGTTCCAGATCGAGCACCACCTCTTCCCCGATCTCCCGAGCAGCCGCTATGCGGAGATCGCCCCGCGGGTCCGCGAGGTGTGCGAGCGCCACGGCCTGCCGTACAACAGCGGCCGCCTCGGCCGGCAGTACCGCTCGGTCGTGAAGCAGGTCTTCCGGCTCGCGCTGCCGGGGGGCTGAAGCCGCGCGGGCGGGGCACTCCGCTCGACGCCGAGCCGGAGGAGATCTCACCCGCTTGACGCTCGGGGGTGCTCGACCCTCGAGGCATGCTCCTGACGCCGTGCACGGGCGCGCGCCGCCCGACGGCTCTCCTCGCGGCCGCCGTCTGCGTGCTCGCGGCGAGCCCGGTCGCCTCGGAGGCGGCGAGCGCGAAGGCCCTGCGCCTCGGCGTGACGACGCCGGCTCTCGCGCGGAACGTCTACGTGCCGTGGACGCGGGCGGACCTCGACGAGGTGCGGAGCTTCGCCCGCGCGGCCGACGGGCGCGTGCGCGTCGTCTCGTGGTTCGCCGACTGGGAGAACGGCCGCTTCGACCCGGAGCAGGCGCGAGCGGTGAGGGCCATGGGCGCGACCCCGAACATCACGTGGGAGCCGTGGGACGCTCTGTCGCCCGGGCTCGCGAACCAGCCCGAGTACCGGCTGCGGAAGATCATCGACGGCGACCACGACGCGACGATCCGCCGCTGGGCCCGGGCGATCGCGGAGTACGGCGGCCCCGTCCGCCTGCGGCTCGCGCACGAGATGAACGGCGACTGGTACCCGTGGGGCGAGGGGGCCAACGGGAACCGCGAGGGGGAGTTCGTCCGCATGTGGCGGCGCGTGCGGCGGATCTTCGAGAGGGAGGGGGCGACGAACGTGCGGTGGGTCTGGAGCCCCTTGGTCGGTCGGATCCCGCGGGACCTCTTCCCCGGGCGCTCCGAGGTCACGATCGTCGGCCTCTCCGGCTACAACGGCGGCGCCGTGACCTTCGGGAGGGAGTGGCGGCCGTTCGCCGACGTGTTCCGCGCGAGCATCGAGCGCCTCGAGGAGCTCGCGCCTGGCCGGCCGATCGAGATCTCGGAGGTCGGCAGCGCCGAGGAGGGCGGCAGCAAGAGCGGGTGGATCTACCGGATGTTCCGGTACCTACGTGACCGGCCCGAGGTGCGCACCCTCATCTGGTTCGACCTCGACAAGGAGGCCGACTGGCGGATCACGAGCTCGGCTGGAGCGCAGGAGGCGTTCCGCCGTGGGTACGCGCGGCTCCTGCGGGAAGCCGGGCGCTGAGGCGCCGCCGGCTCGTCGCGGTCAGGCCGGTCCGCCGCCCGCGGCGACGAGCGCGTCCACGTGGGCCCGCCAGCCGTCCGTGAGGCGCCGGACGTCCAGCCCGCGCTCGTCGCGCTGGTGGAGGAAGAGCTCGGGTGAGAGCGACGTGAAGAGGACGTCGGCGAAGTAGTCGGCATCGAGCGCGGGGGCCGCCTCGCGCAGGAGGACGGCGAGGTGCGTCCGGTAGAGCTGGGACGGCGGACTCGCCAGCCGCGCGCCCCGCGCCTGCCCGCTCTCGGCCGCGGCGAGGATCGGCGCGTGGGACGCGAGCAGCTCGAGGTACGCCGAGCCGAAGGCGCGCAGGCGCTCCGCGGCGCGCGCGCCCGGGCCGAGCGGCGGCGCTCCCCGGATGAGCTCGTCCTGGAAGGCGCCCTCCCGCTCGGAGACGAGCGTCCGCAGGAGGCCGGCGCGATCCCCGAAGCGCCGGAACAGCGTGCCCTTGCCGACGCAGGCGGCTTCGGCGATCCGGTCCATCGTCACGCCCTCGGGCCCGTGCTCGGCGACGAGGGCGGCGGCCGCGTCGAGGATCCGCTGGCGGTTGCGCGCGGCGTCGGCGCGCTCTCGCGGCCACGCGTGGGGTGCGGAGGGGAGGACGGGGAGGTCGGACACGTGGAGGCGGAGTGTGTCAAACGGACCGCAGTCCGTCTGTGCTATACATTCGGACCACAGTCCACTTACGTCACGAAGGAGCCCGTCATGTCCACCACCGCCCACGTCCCGTCCCTCTCCGCAGGCCTCACCGGCCGCTGGACCGTCGATCCCGTCCACTCCTCGATCGGCTTCTCGGTCGGGCATTCTCGTCGCGACCTTCCGCGCCGGCTTCGCCGACGTCACCGGCGGCTACGACGCCGACGCCGGCGTCCTCCGCGGCGCCGTGCCCGTCACCTCGATCGACGTCCGCCAGGACGATCTCCGCGCCCACCTCCTCTCGCCGGAGTTCTTCGGCGCCGAGGAGAACCCCGAGGTCGCGTTCGCCTCGACCGACATCCGCCGCGCCGCGGACGGCACCGCGGAGGTCTCGGGCGAGCTCACGATCCGCGGCGTCACGCGGCCGGTCGTCGCGGCCGGGACGATCGGCGAGCCCGGCCCGGATCTCGCGGGCGGGGAGGCGGTCGCGGTCGATCTCTCGACGACGATCGACCGTCGCGACTTCGGCCTCGACTGGAACGCCGAGCTGCCGGGCGGCCGCCTCGCGGTCGGCTGGGACGTCAGCGTCTCCGTCGCGCTCGAGCTCCACCGCGAGGAGGCGTGACCATGCGCATCCTCGCGATCGCCGGCAGCCTCCGCTCCGGCTCGCACAGCGGCCGGCTCCTCAGGGCTGCCGCCGCGGCGCTGCCGTCCCGCGCCGAGGTCGTCGCGTTCGACGGCCTCGCCGCGGTGCCGGCCTACGACGAGGACGCCGACGTCGCGGACGCGCCGCCCGCCGGCGTGCGCGCCCTCCGTGAGGCGATCGCGGACGCCGACGCGCTCCTCGTCGTCACGCCGGAGTACAACGGGTCCGTGCCCGGCGTCCTCAAGAACGCGATCGACTGGGCGTCGCGGCCGAGGGCGACGAGCGCGCTGGCGTCGCTGCCGGTCGCCGTCGTGTCCCACAGCGTCGGCCATTTCGGCGGGCTCTGGGCGGCAGAGGACCTCGTCCGCGTCCTGCGGATCGCCGGGGCGCGGCCTCTCGACGGCGCCGTCAGCGTGCCCGAGATCGACCGCGCGCTCGCCGGGGACGGGCTGAGCCTCGCGGACGGCGAGCTCGCCGGGCGCCTCGCGTCGCTCGGGGCCGCTCTCGCGGACGAGGCCTCCGAGCGGCAGCCCGCGCTCAGCGGCCGATGACGCTCATCCCCGGCTCGTCGTAGCGCTCCCCGCGTGGCGCGGGGAGCGCCGCGTCGAGCTCGCGCACCTCGTCGGGGCCGAGCCGCACCTCGAGCGCGCCGACGTTCTCGTCGAGGCGGTCCCGGTGGCGCGTGCCCGGGATCGGGACGACGTCGCCGTGGGCGGGCGGGGGCGGATCGGCCCGCGCGAGGACCCACGCGAGCGCGAGCTGGGCCGGGGTGCAGCGGTGACGCTCCGCGAAGCGCTCGACGACCTCGACGATCGCGAGGTTGCGGTCGAGGTTCCCCTCCGCGAACCGCGGCGAGTGGCGGCGGAAGTCGTCCTCGGAGAGGGCCTCGCGCGAGCGGAGGGCGCCGGTGAGGAAGCCGCGCCCGAGCGGCGAGTAGGGGACGATCGCGATCCCGAGCGCGCGGCACGCGGGGACGACCTCCTCCTCGATGTCGCGCGACCACAGCGACCACTCGCTCTGGAGCGCCGCGATCGGGTGGACGGCGGCCGCGCGGCGGATCGTCCCGGCGCCGGCCTCGCTGAGGCCGAGGTGTCGGACCTTCCCCTCCTTCACGAGCTCCGCCATCGCGCCGACCGTCTCCTCGATCGGCGTCTCGGGGTCGACGCGGTGCTGGTAGTAGAGATCGATGTGGTCGACGCCGAGGCGGCGCATCGACGCCTCGCAGCACGAGCGCACGTAGTCCGGGCTCCCGTCGATCCCGCGGCGCCGAGGGTCGGCCGCGTCGCGGACGATCCCGAACTTCGTCGCGAGGACGACCTCGTCGCGGCGGCCGGAGATCGCGCGGCCGACGAGCCGCTCGTTGTCGCCGTGGCCGTACATGTCCGCGGTGTCGAGGAGCGTGACGCCGATGTCGAGCGCGTGGTGGATCGTCGCGATCGCCTCGGACTCGTCGGTGGCGCCGTAGAACTCCGACATGCCCATGCAGCCGAGGCCGAGGGCGCCGACCTCCGGGCCGCCGGCGCCGAGCGTCCGTGTGGGGAGCGACATGGGCTCGGCGTACCCCGCCCGGCGCGGGCTCGAACCGGCGTGCCCGGCCTCACACGACGGCGACGTGGCGCGGCTCCGGCAGCCCGCGCAGGGCGACCGTCCTCCAGCGGGCGACCGTCGTGTCCCCGGGGAGCGCGGGGGCGTCGACGAGGATCTCGCCGGGCGCGGCGATCTCGACGAGCCGCGAGGCGAGGTTGACCGGCGTCCCGAACCAGTCGCCGGCGCGCCGGATGATGGGTCCGTGGGCGACGCCGCCGGCCGCGCGCAGGGCGGTCCGCGCGTCGAGCGTGTCGACCGCGTCGCGCGTCGCCGCGACGAGGCGCGCGCGATCCCGCGAGACGAGCATCATGCCGTCGCCGAGGAACTTGGCGGCCGACACCTCGTGGCGGGTCGCGACCTCGGCGCCGAGGAAGTAGAGGCCGTCGACGAGGTCCTCGATCTCCGTCGGCGAGCGCTCCAGCATGAACGCGGTCGACCCGCGGAGGTCGACGAGAGCGACCGCGGTCTCCGCGTCGGAGAGGCTGCGGCCGGTCTCGCTGTCGACGCCGTCGAGGCGCCGCCGCAGCAGCTGCTCGACGCGGTGGGCGTGGAAGGTGTTGAACGCGTCGCGCGCGAGCGGCACCACCTCGTCGAGCCAGTCGTCGAGCGCCGACTCGAGCTGCTCGGGCGGGACGTCGGCGAGGCGGCGTGCCCCCTGGTCGGCCTCGGCGGCGGCGATCCGCTCGACCCCGCGGCCGTAGGCCTGGATGAAGCTGATGAGGGTCCACTCGTCGATGCCTCCGGGGATGCGATCCGCGCGGCGGACGAAGTCGGCGAGGGCCGGCAGATCCTCCTCGGAGAGGATCCCCGTGCGCCGCACCATCGCGAGGATGTGCTCCTGGGTCGCGGAGAGCGAGTCGGTCGCACCGGCGTCGTCGTCCATCTGTCCGCAAGCCTCTCATGACCGGCCCCACGCCGCACGCGCGCGCGAGGCGGGGGTAACTCCGGGTACCTCGTGGTGATAGGACAGCGAGGTGTTCCCGGTCAACCTGCCCAACGTCCTCACCGTCGTGAGGATCCTGCTGGTCCCCGCGCTCGTCGTCGCGCTCCTCCTCGAGACCGATCGCGGAGACGTCATCGCGGCCGGGGTGTTCGCGCTCGCCTCCTTCACCGACATGATGGACGGCTACATCGCGCGGGCCCGCGGGCAGATCACGACCTTCGGGAAGCTCATGGACCCGGTGGCGGACAAGCTCCTCATCATCGCCGCGCTCGTCACCCTCGTCTCGCTCGACCGCCTCGAGGCGTGGGTCGCGATGGTCATCATCGCCCGGGAGTTCGCCGTGACCGCGACGAGGATGGCGGCGACGCAGCAGGGCGTCGTCATCGCGTCGAACTGGTGGGGCAAGGCGAAGACGATCGTGCAGGTGCAGGCGATCTTCTTCCTCATCGCGATGGGCTCGCCGACGCCCCTCTGGGTCGACCTCTGGGTGTATGCCGCCGTCGGGATCACCGTCGTGAGCGGCGTCGACTACTTCTTCGGGCTCCGCCGCCGCCTCGAGGAGGCCGAGCGGCGCCTCGACGGCAGGCCCGGACCGCCGGCACCGCCCGAGCGCGCCTGACCGACGGGGAGCGCGCCCGCCGGCGCCGGGGCTCGGATACGGTCGGCGTCGTGCGCGGATCGATCGCCCTCGTCCTCCTCGCGGTCTCCGCGACGATCGTGGTGCTCGTCATCGCGATCGTCCGGACCCACGACGACGTCCCCGCCGACCTGCGGACGTGCATCGAGAACTCCGACGGGCAGTACGTGCTCGGCCCCGACGTCCTCGGTCCTCTCCGCGCGGACCTCGCGAACGGGGCCGGGCCCCGCCTCGTCGAGGACGTCCGGATCGGCGGGAACGACGCCCGGCTCTACGAGGGGACGGGCTACCGGCTCCTCATCATGGCGGGCCGCGGGAGCGACCCGCTCGACGCGGAGGCCCCGCGGCGAGCGTTCGAGGACGCGGCGTCCTACAGCGTCGTCGCGATCGAGCGCGATCCGGTGCAGGGGGCGCTCTCGGCGTGCGCCGAGGTGACGGGCTGACTCACCGGGGGCGGGACGGCGCGTCGATCCACTCGCGCATCGACGTGTGGTGCGGGAGGTGCTCGCCCGTCCGGATCTCGTCGCGCAGCTCGCCGAGGAGGCCGAAGCGCTCGGCGACGACGTTGTGCTGGTGGATCGTCTCGAGGTTCTCCTGGCGCGCGGAGACGAAGACCTCCGCCGGGAGCTCGCCGTAGCGGTCGACGACGCCGCGGATCATCTCGCGGACGCAGTCCTCGACGAACCGGGGGCGGCGGTGGGCCTTCTCGACGACGGAGCCCTCGTCGCTGCGCTTCATGAGCTCGTAGATCTCCGAGCTCATCGACTCCTCGACGATCGCGACGAGGTCGGTCGCCTCGATCTCGACGTCGAGGTGCTCAGGGAGGCCGAGGTGGAGCGTCCCCAGCCCGCGCTGGTTGTGGGTCGCGACGGGGACGGCCTCGAAGATCCGCGCGATCTCGCCGTCGTCGAAGCCGTCCGCCTCCAGGCGCTCGCGGGCGGAGGCGGCGACGAGGCCCTGGGCGCACGGGCAGGCGGTCATGCCCTGGGCGGCGACCCCGACGAGTCGGCGCGTCCCGTGCTCGCTCGCGACCGCCGACCCGTAGAGCGTGTAGATCTCCTGCGTGGGGATCCCGGAGACCGGGGCGGGCTTCTCCTCCGGGTAGCGGGCCGCGATCGTCACGTCGGCGCGCAGGGCGTCCTGCCGCTCGCGGACGCGCTCGGCGATGCGCTGCGCGAGGGTCTCGGCGCGGAACGCGGAGTCGCCGAGGATCACCTCGCCGATGGCGTCGTTGACGACCTCCTCGAAGCGGCTCATGTGCGCGCCCTTCTGCTTCGGGCCGAGGTCGACGAAGCACTCGAGGGTCGCCGAGAAGAGCTGGATCTCCCCGCCGCGGTCGATCCGGATGATCTTCTCGACGCCGGTCACGCCGACGCGCGACAGGCTGACGTGGAGCGTCGGCCGCTCGTTCTGGACGTCGGGGCTTGAGAGGTGGAGGCTCGAGGGTTCCATGCGTTCTCCGAGGGTAATGGCTGCGACCCGCGCCCACGGGACGGACCGCGCGAGCGCGACGTGGGTCGTCGATGAGGCGCGACTCCCCGCGAGGGCTGTGGTATCACTCAGGGCATCGGCTCGATGCCACCCCACCTACGTGTCGGGGACGAAGAAGGCTCAGCCCCTCGCGGCAGACGTCGCGGCCCGCACCACGGTGCACCAAGCTGAACAGCAATGCAGAAGAGCCCGGCCACCAGGGGGACGGCTGGGCGACGATGCCGACAGCGAGGATGAGGGTTGAGTACGAAGACGGAAGGTCTGCTGGCGGACGAGGCGCCGATCCACGAGCTGGATGAGCTGAAGCCGCTCATCGCGGAGGGGCAGGAGAAGGGTCTCCTCACCTTCGAACAGATCGCGGAGCGTCTCGAAGAAGTCGAGGTCTCCAAGGAGCAGGTCCTCGAGCTGCACCAGTGGCTCGAGGAGCACGGCGTCGCCGTCGTCGGGAGCGACGGCAAGCTCGCGACCAGCGAGCACGGGAAGGTGGAGGCGGCCGCCGAGGCGCGCCGCGAGCAGCAGGAGGCGGCGCAGGCCGCCCAGAAGAAGCCGCAGATCGACCTCACGGTCGAGCCGAGCCTCGACAGCCTGAGGCTCTACCTGCGGTCGATCGGGCGCGTGTCGCTCCTCACCGCCGAGCAGGAGGTCTCGCTCGCGAAGCGGATCGAGCGCGGCGACATGGACGCCAAGCAGCAGATGGTCGAGGCGAACCTGCGCCTCGTCGTGTCCATCGCGAAGGGCTACCTCGGCCGCGGGCTGTCGTTCCTCGACCTCATCCAGGAGGGCTCGCTCGGGCTCATCCGGGCGGTCGAGAAGTTCGACTACCGGCGCGGCTACAAGTTCTCGACGTACGCGACGTGGTGGATCCGCCAGGCGGTCACCCGTGCGATCGCGGACAAGGGGCGGACGATCCGCATCCCGGTCCACATGGTCGAGAAGCTCAACAAGGTCGTGCACGTCGAGCGTCAGCTCGTCCAGGCGCTCGGCCGCGAGCCCTCGCCCGAGGAGATCGCCTCCGAGCTCGAGTGCACGCCGCGCGAGGTGCGCGACATCCTGCGCATGAGCCAGCAGCCGATCTCGCTCGAGAAGCCGATCGGCGAGGAGGAGGAGTCCGAGCTCGGCGACTTCGTCGAGGACCAGACCGCCGAGTCGCCCTTCGAGCTTGCGAGCGAGAACCTCCGCAAGGAGAACGTCCATCGGGCGCTCGCCGCGCTGCCGCAGCGGGAGCGCGAGGTCATCGAGATGCGCTTCGGCCTCACCGGCGGTCGTCCGCGCACGCTCGAGGAGGTCGGCCGCGCGTTCAACGTCACGCGCGAGCGGATCCGCCAGATCGAGAACCACACCCTGAAGAAGCTCGAGTCGCTGCCCGAGGCGCAGCGGCTCCGGGACGCGTCCTAGCGTCGACGGCGCGGGTCGGCGACATCGCCGACCCGCGTCGCAGCGCACGCACGAGGGTCAGGCGCCGTCCGGCGTCGCGCGGCCCTCGCCGCCGACGACGAGCGTCGCGGGATCCTTGGCGCCCTGGTCGAGCCGGAAGGGCGGGTACTCGTCGGTCATGAGCGCGACGTACGCGCCGACGCGCACGACCCAGCGGTCGAGGCCGAGGATGAGGTCGAACAGCGCGCTCGGGTAGCGGCCGGTGAAGAGGAGGAAGCCGCCGGCGATGAGGACGAGCAGCGAGATGAGCCCGCCGCCGGCGGCCTCCTCGCCGAGCCCGAGGATCACCCATGCGCCGCCGCCGGTGAGCACGCCGATGACGAGGAGGTGCGGGAGGGCGAGCAGCCACTTCACGAGCACGAGCCCGCGGGAGAGCTCGCCGGGCCGCTCGATGTGGAGCTGGGCGGGGTAGTCGGGCTCCTCGTCGAGGCTGAACGGCGGGTACTCGTCGGTGCCGAGCGCCCCGTAGGTGTAGAAGCCGACGCGCCACGACCAGCGCAGCACCCCGAGGTTGAAGTCGAAGAGCGACTGCGGGTAGCGGCCGGTGAAGAGGATCGCGAAGAACGCGCCGATGCTCGCGCCGACGACGCCGATCCACAGGAACGCGAGGACGATGAAGTGCGGGAGCGCGAGGAGCCACTTCACGAGCCACAGCCAGCGGCTGAGCGAGGGATCGCGGCGGGCCTCGAGCCGGACGGGGGAGAGGACGTGTTGCATGGCGTGAAGGCTCCTCTTCGCGGGCCGGCCCGTCGTCGGGGACGAGCCGAAGAGCGGCTGCGGCAAACCCGGGGGGCCGACCGCACGTCCGTCCGCTGACGAACATATGTTCCCCCCTCGTGATCTCTCCGCGGGAACAGGGCTCGCTGGGCGAGCTGTCGGCGATGGAGTGGTTCGGGCGCCAGGGCTGGCAGGTGTACTTCCCGGTGACCCACGGCCCGGACGCCGACCTCGTCGTCACCCGCGGCGACGTGGTGCGGCGCGTGCAGGTGAAGACGTCGCGCGTGTTCCGCAAGGGGCGGTACGAGGTGACCCTGTGCACGCGCGGCGGGAACCGCAGCTGGAGCGGCACGACGACGATGTTCGCCCCGAACCGCTGTGATCTGCTCTTCGTGCTCGTCTCCGACGGGCGCCGGTGGTGCATCCCATCAGGCGCAGTCGAGGCGGGCCAGGGGATCCGCCTCGGCGGACCGAAGTACGCAGCGTACGAGGTCGATCCCGGTCTCCCTTTCGCGCTCGGGAGCGGCCGGCCTGACGGGTCTGACACGGCTGCCGGTGACGGCCTCGCGCTATAGTCCGCGATCCCCTGGCGGGGTACCGAAGCGGTCAAACGGGAGCGGCTGTAAACCGCTTGGCTCTGCCTTCGCAGGTTCGAATCCTGCCCCCGCCACTCACGACACGGCCCGCCTTCCCGGCGGGCCGTCGTCGTTCGGGGCCAGGCCTGCGTCAGCTCCCTGCCGGCGCAGGGGCCGCGGCGGGCTCCTCGGCCTCGTTCTCACGATCGGGGCTGCCCGCCGGCCGCGGGACGACGAGGACGGGGCACGCGGCGTCGTGCAGGAGGCCGTCACCGGTGCTCCCGAGGACGAGACGCCGGACGGGCCCGTAGCCGCGCGAGCCGACGACGAGCAGGTCGAGGTCCTCGGAGAACGCGCGAAGCTCCTCGACGGGCGCACCGACGACAGCGCGGCCGGCGCCGACGCCGAGGCCCTGCAGCCTCGCCCGCGCCTCGCCCAGCTCACGGTCGACGACCTCCTCCCAGGAGGGGTCGGCGAGCACGAACGGCCCGGGGGCGGTCGGGCCGGTGAGGTGGCGCACGACGGTCATGGCGGTGAGCGTCGCGCCGGCGTTCGCCGCGATCGCCCGGGCTGTCTCGAGCGCCGGGGTCGCGTCGTCCGCGGCGTGCCACGCGACTCCGACGCGGCCGAGCGGCCGGGCGGCCCCGGCCCATCCCGCGGGAGCCACGGCGACCGAGTACGGAGCGTGATGGAGGGCGGAGCGGACGTCGTCGCCGAGGAGGACGCGGCCAGGGCGCGCTCGGCCGCCGGACCCGAGCACGAGGACGTCGGCGCCCTCGTCGACGGCGAGCTCGTGGAGCCCGCGTGCGACCGATGTCGTGCCCCGGTCGACGAGCTCCGCCTCGACGCCTGCGCGCTCACGCTCGCTCTCGAGCGTCGAGCGACACGCGGCGGCGGCCTCGTCCGGGTAGGACGTGAACGTGAGGAGGTGGCTCGAGAGCCACACGCCGGCGAGGACGAGGCGCCCGCCCGGGGGCGTGAGCTGCGCGGCGAGGGCGATCGCGTCGCGGCCGCCCGGGCGGCCGTCGACGCCGGCGAGGATCGTGGTGGGCATGCGTCGATCGTCGCGGTCCTCGGCTCCCCGCGCCTCCGCACTCATGCCGCCTGCGCGTGAGGGTTTTCCCGCACGGCCGCGTGCGACGCGCTCACGACGTGTCGTCGCCCGCCGTGCGCGGGACGACGACGACCGAGCAGGGCGCGTGATGGACGACGTGCCGGCCGGTCGAGCCGAGCAGCACGCGCCGCACCGGCCCGTAGCCGCGCGACCCGCAGACCACGAGGTCGGCGTCGCTCGCCGCCTCGACGATGGCGTGGCCGATCGGGGGGCCGGGGGTCCGCGCCGCGCCGACGATCTCGTCGTCGAGCTCGTCGAGCGCGCGCGTCGCCGTCCGCAGCGCCCGTCGCATCACCTCGTCCGCGGGCTCGAGCGGGATGCCGGCGAGCGCGGCGGTGCCGATCGGCACCGGCGGGTCGTGGACGGTGATGACGTCGACGACCGCCCGGAGGTCGCGGGCGAGACGGCGCGCGAGCTCGAGGGCGCCCTCGGCCTCGGGGCCGCCGTCGTACGCGAGGGCGATCCGCCGGATCGCACCGGGGCCGGACGCGAAGCCGGGAGCAGCGATCGCGACGGGGCACGGTCCCCCGTGGACGAGCCTGTCGGCGACGGTGCCGAGCACCGCGAGCGCCGCCCCCGCGTGCCGGCTCGGCCCGACGACCACCATCGCGGCGTCGTCGGCCTCCGCCATGTCGTGGAAGACGCGGGCGGGAGAGTCCGACTCGACGACCGCCAGGTCCTCGTCGCGCCGCAGGCTCCTGCGCACCCTCCCGAGCCTCTCGTGCGCCGTCCGGCGTGCGGTCTCGAGGCGCTCCTCGTCACCGAAGAGCAGGTGCGGCGCGGGCGGCTCCTCGACGTGGACGACGCGCCGGCGACATCCCTCGCCCCCGTCCGTGAGGGCACGGCCCAGCGCGAGCGCGTCCGCTCCCCGGTCCGTGCCGTCGTGAGCGACGAGCTGCAGCGGGAGGGGCATGCCAGGACCCTAGGCGCACGACCGGATCCCGTCCTCCGTAGACGGCCGTAGGAGGACCGCGCCCGTCTGCGGATGGCGCGCCGCCGCGTTGCGCGGACGATGCGCCCATGACGGCGATCGCGCTGCCCACCGACACGCCCGCCGCGCGGGCGCCCCTCATCGAGAGCGCCGCGCTTTGCCCGGCGGTCGCGACCGAGCAGCACCTCGACGTCGCCGCCTCCGCCGGTGAGCTCTGGGATGCGCTCTGGCGCGCCGACCTCCTCTCGGGGCGCCTCGGACGGTGGCTCGTCGCTGCGGCGATGATGCCCGAGCGGGTGGCGGCGCGCCGCCGCGGCGACCCGTCGCCGGCCCGGGGCGCGGCGACCCTCGGCGTCCTCGCCGAGGGCGAGACGCCGTGGATCCCTCTGCCCGGCCGCCCCGGCCACGAGGTCGTCTTCGGGCTCCTCTGGCGGCCCCCGGTCGGGGGCGACGTCGTCGGTCCCGACGAGTTCGACGGCTTCGCCGCCCGCGGCATCGCGAAGGTGCTCTGGGGCTTCGAGGTGCTCCGTCTCGACGCGCGCCGCTCGCACCTCGTCTGCCGGACGCGCACGACGCCGCTCGACGACGTCGCGCGGCGCCGGCTCGCCGCGGTGTGGCCGCTCATCGGGCCCCTTGCGGCGCTCGCGCGCCGGGACATGATGGCCGCCGTCCGTCGAGCGGCCGAGGGGTGAGATCCCCGAGGGCGGCGGCACGGTCCGCCGCGCTCCTCGTCCCCGCGGTCATCCTCGTCTACCTCGTGGTGCCCGGGCTGCTCGGCTCCACCGACGCCCTCGCCGACGCCGACCTCCTCTGGATCGCCGCCGCCGCCCCGCTCGAGCTGCCGTCGTTCGCCGCCTACGCCGCGCTCTTCGGGGCGGTGTTCCGCCCGCTGAGCCACCGCATCGACCGCGGCGCGTCGTGGACGATCACGCTCGCCGGGGTCGCCGCGACCCGGCTCCTCAACGCGGGCGGCGCGGGTGGCCTCGTCCTCACCGGCTGGACGCTCCACACGGCCGGCATCGCGCGGCGCCTCGTCGTCCGGCATCTCGTCGCGTTCATGACGATCCTCTACGCGCCGTACGTCCTCGCCGTCGTCGCCGTCGGCGCCGGCCTCGCGGCCGGCCTCCTCCCCGGTCCCGCGCCGCTCGGGATGACGCTCGTCCCCGCCGCGATCGGCGGGGTCATCGTCGCCCTCGCGGTCCTCCTCGCCGCGACCCGCCGGACGCCGCTCGCCCCGGGGCTGCGGACCGCCGCAGTGATCGCGCGGGACCGCCCGCGCACGGTCGCGCTCGCGGCGACCTGGTGGGCGACGGACGCCGCGGTGCTCTTCTGCTGCCTGCAGGCGGTCGGGGCCGACCCGCCGCTCGCCGGGCTCGTCGTCGCCTACTTCGTCGGCATGACCGGCAACCTCCTCCCGCTCCCCGGCGGCGCGGGCGGCGTCGAGGGCGGGATGGTCCTCGCCCTTCTCGCCTTCGGCGTCCCCGCCGATCTGGCCCTCGCGGGGGTCCTCGCCTACCGCGTCTTCAACTTCTGGCTTCCCACGCTGGCGGGTGCGCTCGCCTCCGCGCGGCTCGCCCGCCTCATCGACGCGTGGCGGACCGAGGCCCGGACTGCGGACTTGCCGCAGGCGGTCCCGTGACCCGCGCGGACGACGCATCGCGCCGCTGGACCTACCGTCATCACCATGCCTCACGACCCTCTTCGCGTCGTCATCGCCGGTGCCGGCGTCGCGGGCCTCGAGACCGCGCTGGGTCTCCGTGCCCTCGCCGGCGACCGGGTCGAGACGACGCTCATCGATACCGCGACGACGTTCAGCGTGCGCGCGATGTCGGTCGCCGAGCCGTTCCTCGAGTCGAGGCGCACGACGATGCCCGTCGAGCAGATCCTCGCCGAGGCGGGCGCCCTCCACATCAGCGACATGCTCGCCGCGGTCGAGCCGCGGGAGCGCACCGTGACGACGACCGGCGGCGCCGCCTACGAGTACGACGCCCTCGTGCTCGCCGTCGGCGCGCAGGAGACCGCTCCCTTCTCCGACATCGTCACGTTCCGCCCCGAGGACCTCGGCCCGGTCCGCGAGATCGTCGACGGGGTCCGCTCGGGCGAGATCGGCCGCGTGGCCGTCGTCGTCCCCGACGAGCACGTGTGGCCCATGCCCGGCTACGAGCTCGCTCTCCTCCTCGCCCGCGAGGGCGCGGGCGTCACCCTCGTCGCGCCGGAGCCGGCGCCGCTGCGCGTCTTCGGACCCGAGGCGTCGAAGGCGGTCGGGCGTCTCCTCGACGAGGCCGGCATCGAGACCCTCCTCGGAGGGTGGCCGGCCGCGAACCGCTTCCGCGTGAGCTCGGGCGTCAGGACCGTCGAGGTCGACGCCGTCGTCGCGCTCCCCGCGCTGCGTCCCCGCGAGATCCCGGGCATCCCGGGGGACCGGACCGGCTGGCTGCCGGTCGATGCGCACGGTCGCGTCGCCGGGTTCGACGACGTCTTCGCCGCCGGCGACGTCACCGCGCGGACCCTCAAGCAGGGCGGTCTCGCTGCGCAGCAGGCCGACGCGGTCGTCGAGGCGATCGCCGCCCGGGTGCATCCCGAGCTGCGGCCGTGGCCCTATACCCCCGTGCTTCGCGGCTGGCTCCTCACCGGGGACCACGACCTCTGGATCCGCACGGGACCGGACGCCGCGCTCGTCTCCGACCACTGCCTGTGGTGGCCGCAGACGAAGATCGCGGGCCGCTGGCTCTCCCCCTGGCTCGACGCGCGCGACGGCGGCCAGCTGCCGTCCCCGCCGCGAGCCGGGATGGGGCTCGAGGTCCGCTTCGATCCGCCGGCCGTGCCGCGCGAGCCCGAGATCCTCGCCTCACCGTTCGTCCGCTGATCCCGCGGCGCCGTCGGGCGCCGCGCGGCGGGCGAGGATGTCCGCGGGGTGGAGCTCGACCTCGACGAAGTCCTCGAAGCGGGCGTCGTGCGTCGACCCGGCGTGGTGGAGGACGTCGAGCATCTCGCGGTTCCCCGGGAGGACGTCGGCGACGAGGACGGGGATCCCCGCGTCGACCGCCCACTGCGCGAGCTCGTGCAGGAGCGCGGTGCCGAGACCGATGCCGTGGAGGTCGTCGGCGACCGCGAAGGCCACCTCGGCGAACTCGTCGTCCCTCGGGACGCCGACACCGTGGGCGACCACGACGCCGGCGCGCTCGGCGACGAGCCCGCGGGCCCCCTCGGGCGGGTGTGCGGCCCAGCGGCCGGCAGCGCGGGCGTCCGCGCCGCCGCTGAAGAAGCGGCGGTGGCGGTTCTCCGCGCTCAGCCCCGCGAAGAGGCCGATGAGAACGTCGTCGTCGCCGTCGCGGACGGGGCGGATCATGGCCTCCGAGCCGTCGAGGAGCGTGACGGTCATGAGGTCCGGCGGCGGTCTCGCATCGCGTGACGCATCGCGGCGTCGATGATCGCACGGGCCGCAGCGCGGCGGTCGCGGGTGCTCACACCGCCCAGCGGGCGGGGATCTCGGCGCGCAGGGTCGTGCCTGCTCCGCCGGTCTCGATGCGCAGGCGCCCGCCGAGAAGCTCGAGGCGCTCGCGCATCCCGAGGAGGCCGAAGCCGTCGGCGCGACCTCCCGGGTCGAAGCCCCGGCCGTCGTCGGCGATCTCGATCGAGAGACGGCCGCCGTCGCCGCGGACGACGACGCGCACCGTCGTCGCCTCCGCGTGGCGGGCGACGTTCGTGAGCGCTTCCTGCACGATCCGGAACACGGCCGCCTCGGCGTCGGGGCGGTGATCACCCTCCTCGCGATCGCAGGAGGTGGGGAGGTCGACGTCGAGCTCGCCGACGACGCCGGCGCGACCCTCGACGCGCCGCACCAGGGTCGCGAGCGCCGCCTCGAGGCCGATCGCGTCGAGATCGGGTGGCCGGAAGTCCGAGAGGAGCCGGCGCAGGCCGTCGGCCTGCTGGACCGTGTGGCTCATCGCACGCTCGAGCGCCGACCTCGCCGCGGGGTCGCTCGTGACGCGGTGCGCGTCGGCGAGCTCGATGCCGAGGACGGCGAGCTCCTGCAGCGTGTCGTCGTGCAGCTCCCGCGCCCAGCGGGCGCGCTCGCGCTCCTCGGCGCGGACGACCGCGCGGACGCGCTCGTCGGCCGCGCTGCTCGCGGTGGCGACCGCGATGGCGGCGCTCGCGGCGAACGCGACGAGGAGCTCGCGGTGCGCCGCGGTGAACGGCTTCTCGCCGTCGAGGTCGATCGCGGCGAGCACGCCGAGCGCCCTCCCGCGGCAGAGAAGGGGCACGATGAGCGCGCTCATGGTGTCCGGGGCGGAGAGCGCGCTCTGCAGCGGCGCGAGTCGCGGATCGCCCGCGTCGAGCCTCATGGGGCGGCGTCGCCGCAGGACGGTCTCGGCGGTCGTGTCGGCGAGCGCGCGGCGCGCGCCGACGGAGATCTCGTGGTGCTCGCCGGAGGCGGCCGCGACGACGAGGTCGGTGCCCTCGACGAGCGAGATGACGACGACCTGGGCGCCCACGAGGTCGCGGGCGCGATCCGCCGTGAGCTCGAGGACCGCGGCGAGGTCGGCTGCCTCGCCGATCGCCCTCGCGATGTCGGTCGTCCCTTCGAGCGCCGCGGCGGCGTCCTCGAGGGCCCGCCGGCGGCGCTCGCTCTCGGCGAGCCGCTCGGCGTTGGCGAGGGCCAGGGCGGCCCAGTCGGCGAGCGTCGCGGCGGTCTCCTCGTCGGGGATGTCGAACCCGCCGTCCTCTCGACCGGAGAGCACGAGGGTCGCCCACGGCACGCCGTCGACCCGGATGGGGACGCGCAGGCACGTCCGCATGCGCGAGCGCTCGACGAGGAAGGGACCCGCGGGACGGTCCTTCGGGGCCTCGACACGCGCGTCACCCGCGCCGGTGAGCCGGCGCGCGGCGTCGAGGAGCGCGCGGACGATCTCGTCGGGGTCGCGCCGCGCGGCGATGTCGCGCGCGGCGCGCATGACGGCGGCAGAGCGGTGCTCGTCCAGGAGCGGCGATGGGAGTGGTGTCGGCGCGGGGGACATCGCGTTGCAGGGGGCCACGTGTGCACGCTCGCAGGCGCTGCCGCGGTGGTCATCGGGGGAAGCCCCTTCTCGGGTGCGGGCTTTCCGCAGCGCTCTCGCGCCCGTCGGCGCTCGCCGACGCTCCCCGGTAGCGTCGAGGGTGATGCCGACGCCGCGCCCGGAGGGTCGACCGGAGGACGTCCTCGAGCTCGTCCGACCCGACGACGACCTCGTCGTCGGGATGGCGAACGGCGAGCCGGTCGCGGTCCTCGATGCGCTCGAGGAGGCCGCGGACGGGCTCTCGGGGGTTCGCATCCACCAGATGCACGCGCTGCGGCCGCGGCCGTCGATCGAGGGCGAGCTGCCGGGGCTGCGGCACGTGAGCCTCTTCCTCTCCGAGGCGACGCGGCCCGCGTATCACGCGGGCCGGTGCGAGTTCCTCCCCGCGAACTTCTCCGAGGTGCCCGAGGTGCTGCGCCGCCACACGCGCTGCTCGCTCCTCCTCGCCGCGGCGAGCCCGCCCGACGCGGACGGCTGGTGCACCCTCGGGACGAACGCCGAGTACGTCGCCGCCCTTCTCGGGGAGGCGCCGATCTTCCTGGAGGTGAACGCGCAGATGCCGCGGACCGCGGGACGGCACCACCGCATCCACCTCTCCGACGTCGCGGGCTGGTGCTCCACCGATCGGCCGCTCGTCGTGCACTCGCGTCCCGTCCCTCACGACCGCGATCACGCGATCGCCGCCGCGATCGCCGAGCGCATCCCGGACGAGGCGACGATCCAGGTCGGGATCGGCGCGCTCCCCGAAGCCGTGCTCGCCGCCCTCCGCGGCCACCGCGACCTCGCCGTCCACACCGAGCTCGTCTCGGACGGGATCATGGAGCTCATCGAGCGGGGCGTCGTCACCGGGGCTCGGCGCCGACTGCGCCCGGGGAGGGCCACGGCCACCTTCGCCCTCGGGAGCGACGCCCTGCTGGGTTGGCTCCACGAGAACCCGGTCGTCGAGCTGGAGCCGGTCGACTGGGTGAACGACCCGCGCACGATCGCCGAGGAGCCCGGTGTCGTCTCGATCAACGCCACCACCGAGGTCGACCTGTACGGGCAGTGCGCCTCCGAGACGATCGGCGGCCGGCCGTGGTCGGGGACCGGTGGCCAGGCGGACTTCGCTCGCGGCGCGATGTGGTCCCCGGGCGGGGAGGCGTTCGTCGTCCTGCACAGCACGACGAGCGGCGGGTTCAGCCGCATCCGCCCGACGCTCACGCCCGGGTCGGTCGTCACGACGGCGAAGAACGCCGTCGACCACGTCGTCACCGAGCACGGCGTCGCGACGCTGCGCGGCCGGACGCTGAGCGACCGCGCGAGGAGCCTCATCGCGATCGCCGCGCCCGAGCACCGCGACGACCTCGAGCGCGAGGCGCGGGCGCGCGGGCTCCTCCGGCCGCCCGGCGTCAGCCTCGGGCCGCGGTTCCCGGATCCTCGTCCACGGTGACGACCGCGGCGCCGGTGAGGCGGCCGGCACGGAGGTCGTCGAGCCCGCCCGCCGCCTCCTCGAGCCGGTACGTCGTCACGGTCGTGCGGACCGGCACGCGCGGGGCGATGTCGAGGAAGTCGCGTCCGTCCGCGAACGTGAGGTTCGCCACCGAGCGGATCGTCCGCTCGCCCCACAGCAGCTCGTAGCGGAACGAGGGGATGTCGCTCATGTGGATCCCCCCGCAGACGACGACGCCGCCGGGGCGGATGTCGCGCAGCGCCTGCGGGACGAGCGCTCCCTCCGGCGCGAAGATGATGACCGCGTCGAGCTCCTCCGGAGGACGCGCCCCGGCGTCGCCGGCCCACTCGGCGCCGAGCTCGCGGGCGAACGACTGCGCGAGATCGTCCCCCGGTCGCGTGACGGCGAAGACCCGCCGTCCCTCCCATGCGGCGACCTGGGCGAGGATGTGCGCCGCCGCGCCGAAGCCGTAGAGGCCGAGCCGCTCGGCGTCGCCGCACATCCGCAGCGCCCGGTGGCCGATGAGCCCCGCGCAGAGGAGGGGCGCGGCCTGCGCGTCGGGGTAGCCCTCCGGGATCGGGAGACACGCGCGCTCGTCGGCGACCATCCACTCGGCGAGCCCCCCGTCGACGTCGCGCCCGGTGAAGCGCGCCTGCGGGCAGAGGTTCTCCTCGCCGCGGCGGCACGCGGCGCAGTGCCCGCACACCCAGCCCAGCCACGGCACGCCGACGCGTGCGTCCTCCCCCTCGCGGGTCGCGACGACCTGATGGCCGAGGATGCGCGGCGGCGACGGGACGGTCACCTCGCCGTCGAGGAGATGGAGGTCGGTCCGGCAGAGGCCGCAGGCGCGGACGCGGAGCAGCACCTCGCCGGGGCCCGGCGTCGGCTGTGGGACCTCCGCGACGCGGAGCGGGCGGCCGGGCCCGTCGAAGAGGACGGCGCGCATGGGGGCAGGATCCCGGAGAAGCCCTACGTCCCGCTCGGGCAGACGACCGCGCGCCCCTGCACCTCTCCGCGCCGGAGCTTCTCGTAGACCGCGACGGCCTCCCCGAGCGGATGCCGCTCGGTCTCGGCGTGGATGTGCCCGCGGCGCGCGAGGTCGAGGACCTCCATGAGCTCGATCGCGCTCCCCCAGTACGTCGTCGCGATCGCGCACTCGTAGGGCTGGCTGAAGAACGACACCGGGAACGTGCCGCCGGCGAGGCCGACGAGCGCGATGTCGCCCTCCGGGCGGCCGCACGCGGCGGCGAGCGCGAGCGTCTCGTCGGCGCCGACGATGTCGAGCACGACCTCCGCGCCGCGACCTCCCGTCGCCTCGAGGATCTCGGCCGCCGCGTCGCCGTCGGTCCCGACGGTGAGGTCCGCGCCGACGCGCTCGGCGAGAGCGCGCTTCGCCGGGTCGCGATCGACGCCGATGACCTGCGCCGAGCACACCGCCTTGAGGATCTGGACCGCCATGTGGCCGAGGCCGCCGAGACCGATGACGAGCGCCGAGCTGCCCGGGAGGAGCTTGGGGAGCGAGCGGCGCACCGCGTGGTAGGGCGTGAGCGCCGCGTCCGTGAGCGGGGCGGCGTCGCGCGGGTCGAGGTCGGCGAGCGGGACGAGGAGACGGGACGACGGGACGAGCATCCACTCGGCCATGCCGCCGTCGAGCCCGAGGCCGCCGCCCATCGCGGGCAGCTCGGAGGCGTGCTCGCAGTAGTTCTCGCTGGAGCGTCGGCAGGAGGCGCAGCGCCCGCAGCCCCACGGGCCGTAGACGGCGACGGCGTCGCCGACCGCGAAGCCGCTCACCCCGGCGCCGAGCTCGGCGACCCAGCCGGCGTTCTCGTGGCCGAGCGTCCACGGGGGGTCGATGGGCAGCGTGCCCTCCGGCCAGTCGAGGAGGTGGAGGTCCGAGTGGCAGGCGCCGGCGCCGCCGACGCGCAGGAGCACCTCACCGGGGCCCGGCCGCGGCACGGGGGCCTCGACGAGCTGCGGCGGCTCCTGCCAGCCGACGAGCCGCAGCGCGGACATCGTGCGGTCCGCGGGCGGGTCGAGCTGGACGTCGGGGCGGGCGTCGGTCGTCGTCATGCCCGCAGCTTCGCGTCGCACGACCCGGCCGTCGACCGCAGACCCCCCGGAACGGGGTCGCGGAGAGTCCGCAGCGCGGCGTGGCGCGTGCACGCGGCCCTGCCGCCCGCGTCAGCCCGCGGCCGGCAGGTGGGCCTGGACGCGCCGCGCATGGCACGAGGGGACGTGGATCGTCTCGTGCTCCTCGTCCCAGAGGACCCGGTAGCGGGGGTGGGCGGCGGACCCGAGCTCCTCCAGGACGAGCCCGCGACGCGGCGGCCCGTCGGTGGCGGGCTCCTCGATCCAGTCGCCTGCGCGGAACGTCGACCCCTGGGACATGCGGCGAGGATCCCGGCTGCACGGGTCGCGCGGAACCGCGACCGGCGCGGATCGACCTGCGGGAGATCACGGACCGTGTCGGCGCGCGACTGCTGATGCGCCAGGCGGGGCGCAGGGGCGACGCTCGCGGCCCGTCCCCCTCCCGGAAAGGACCTCGCCATGGCCTCCACCACCATCGCCCCGCGTCGCGCCTCGCGTCCCGAGCGCTTCGGCCCGTTCGACCGCATGATCGACGACCTCTTCGGCCGCGTCCCCTCGGGGCTCGGCGAGATGGACGTCGTCCAGGGCGAGGACGGGCTCACGATCCGCGCCGACATGCCGGGCATCCCGGCCGACGAGATCGCCGTCGAGATCGACCGCGGCATCCTCACGATCAGCGGCTCGCACGAGGAGTCCGAGGAGAAGGAGGAGGAGCGCTTCGTCCGTCGCGAGCGGCGTTCCCGCCACTTCCAGCGGTCCGTCACCCTCCCGGCCGGCGCCGATCCCGAGGCGATCTCGGCGCACCACAAGGACGGCGTGCTCGAGGTGAAGGTGCCCGTGGCGCCCGCCGGCTCCCAGGCCCGGAAGATCACGCCGACGACCGAGTGACACCCCGATCAGCGGGCGCGCGTCGACGATCGTCCCGCGACGGTTGACGCGCGCCCCCCGCGTCCCCCACTATCGGGGCATGAGGAGAGCGGAGGAGATCGAGAGCGCGCGCGGCTGCGGGCTCCACGACCACCTCTGCTGGACGTTCGCGAGCGAGCGTGAGCTGGCGGCCGTCGCGACGGAGTTCCTCGGCGAGGGGCTCGAGGCCGGCCTGAGGGTCGGCGTCGTCGCGCCCGGCGACCCGGTCGCCGCCCGCGAGCTCCTCCGCGGCCTCGGTGACGTCGAGGCGCTCCTCGCCGACCGGCGTCTCATCATCGAGCCGCTCGCCGCGCAGTACGCCGACGGCCGGTCGTTCGTCGCCGCCGCGCAGGTCGCCCACTGCGAGGAGGTCCTCGACGAGGCCCTCGCCGACGGGTTCGCGGGACTCCGCGCCGTCGCGGACGTGAGCACGCTCGTCGTCGACCCCGAGGCCCGCCGGCCGTTCGCGCACTACGAGCTGCTCGTCGACCGCCTCATGGCGCGGCGCCCGTTCTCCGCGCTGTGCGCCTACGACCGCCGGCTGCTCGGCCCGGAGGCGCTCGCCGAGGTCGCGTGCGTCCACCCGCTCAGCCCGGTCGGCCTGGCGCCCTTCGCTCTCGCCGCGGACGGCGGGGACGGCGCGCTCCTGCGCGGAGAGCTCGACCTCGCCGGCGCCGAGCTCTTCGCCCGTGCCCTCGCGGCGATGCCGGAGCCGCCCGCGGACGGTCGGCCCATCGAGATCGACGTCCACGGCCTCGAGTTCGCCGACCACCGGGCGCTGCTCCTCCTCGAGCGCCACGCGCGCGAGCGTGCGACGCGGATCGTCCTTCGCGGCGCGACGCCGACCCTCGGCCGCGTCGCCGAGCTGCTCGAGCTGCACTCGGTCGAGGTGGAGGTCGGGGCGTGACGGCGGGTCCCCCCGCCCATCACGACGGCTACCTCCACGCGCTGGCGCTCCACGAGGGCGACGACGAGCTGGTCGCCGTCGTCGAGCCCTTCGTCCGCGAGGGGCTCGCCGCCGGCGAGGCGACGATGCTCACGTTCGACGAGCCCGCGCTCGGCGTCGTCCGCGAGGCGATCGGCGACCTCGAGGGCGTGCTCCTCCCGAACGGGACGGCGCGGAGGGACAACCCGTCACGGGCCCTCGCGGACCTGCGACGCCAGTTCGCCGAGCTGCTCGGGGCCGGCGCCACCGCGATCCGGGTGGTCGGGGACGTCCCCCACCGCGGGCGCGGCGCCCCGTGGGAGGCGTGGCTGCGCTACGAGGCGGCGGTGACCGGCGCCCTCGCCGAGCTCCCGCTCTGGGGCGTCTGCACCTACGACCGCCGAGTCACGCCGCCCGAGATCCTCGACGACGTCCTCGCGACCCACCCCTACCTCGTCGAGCCGGGCGGGATGCGCCGCAACCCCTGGTTCCTCGATCCGGCCGCGTACCTGCGTGAGCGCGCCCCCGGGCCCCTCCTCGGCGACGGCGCGGAGCTCGGCCCGCCGGACCTCGACCGGCGCGGCGTCACGCCCGCGGAGGCGCGGGCGGCCGTCGCGGGCGCCGGGGAGGCTCTGTCGCCCGAGGCGCTCGCGCGACTGCGGCTCGTCGTCTCCGAGACCGTCGCGAACGCCGGCCTCCACGGAGCCGGGCACGCGCGGCTGCGCGTGTGGGTGGAACCCGACCGCGTCGTCGTGGTCGTCTCCGACGAGGGCGAAGGACCCGTCGATCCGTGCGTCGGCCTCGCGCCGGTGACCGACGACCCGCTCGCCGACGGCGGTCGCGGCCTCTGGATCGCCCATCAGCTCTGCGCCGACATCGGCCTCGCCTACGACGAGGGGTTCGAGGTGCGGATGGTGCTCGACGCGTGAGGCCGGTCGAACACGCGCCGACCCAGTGGCGCGCGACGCGCCGCGCAGAATAGAGTGGCGCATCGGAACTCGACTGCGGAGACGGACGGACCTCGACGGCCGGCGTGGGCTCACGTGCCTGGTCGGGGGATGGGCCGTCGCGGCGGCCATCGGGGTGCGCGAGCGCCGTCGCGCGAACGCCGCGCGCGCCCGGCTCGGGCTCCTCACGCGGATCGCCGAGGTCGCCGAAGACCGCCCCGACCTCGCGACGACCGCACGACGACTCGCCGACGTCCTCGTGCCGGAGATCGCCGACGCGTGCGTCATCGACATCGTCGACGACGGCGTCCCCCGCCGTCTCGCCGTCCGCGTCGAGGGGCCGGAGGGCGAATCCCTCGCGCACGCCGTCGCGCGCACGCCCGTGTCCGCTTCCGAGGTGCTCGGCACGGGGACGCAGGCGACCTCGCGGGCGCGTCTCGTCTCGACCGACGCCACGCTGGGTGCGAACGACCGCGCTCTCCTCCACGAGCTCGGCGGTCGCTCGGCGGCGCTCCTCCCCCTGCGGATCGGCGGGCGGCCGGTGGGCATCGTGCGGCTCGTGCACACGAGTCGCTCCACCCGGAGCTTCGCCGAGGCCGACATCCCGTTCGTCGAGACGGTCGGCGAGCGGCTGGCGCTCGTCCTCGAGAACGCGGGCCTCTCCTCCGAGCTCGCCGCCGCCGAGCACCGTCTCGGCGTCGCGCTCGGGGCGATGGACGCCGCCGTGCTCATCCAGCGCCCGGGCCGGGGCATCGTCTACGCGAACGGGGCGGCCGCGCTCGCGATGGGGCTCCCCTCGCCGGAGGCCGTCGTCGCCGCGACGGTCGAGGAGATCGCCGACCGGTGGCACGCATGGCACGAGGACGGCACGCCGCTGCGCCCCGACGAGTACCCGAGCCGGAGGATCCTCACCGGTGAGAACCTCGCGCCGCCCCCGCTCGTCAGCCGCGGCATCCACCGCGACACCGGCGAGGAGAAGTGGCTCTTCGTCAAGGCGACGGCGATCCTCGACGACGACGGCCGCGTCGAGATGGCGGTGAGCATCTCCGAGGACATCACCGCGCTCAAGCGCGCGGAGCTCACGCAGCGCGTCCTCGCCGAGACCGGGGCGGCGCTCTCGTCCTCGATGGACGACGACGCAACCCTGCAGGCCGTCGCGCAGGTCGCCGTCCCCGAGCTCGCCGACTGGTGCGCCGTGACGCTGCGGACCGACGGCCCCGAGCTGCGGCTCGCAGCCGTCGCGCACCGCGACCCGGAGAAGGTCGCGTTCGCACGCCGCTACGGGGAGCGGTTCCCGGCTCGCGTGGACGCCTCGACCGGCTCCGGGGAGGTGGTCCGCACCGGGATCGCGCAGCTCCACCGCGACGTCTCCGACGACCTCCTCAGCGCGTCGATCCTCGACGAGGAGCAGCTCGAGGCGGTGCGCGCGGTCGGCATCCGGTCGGTCGTCCAGGTGCCGCTGCTCGCCCGCGGCGGCGACGCGGTCGGCGTCCTCAGCCTCATCAGCGCCGAGTCCGGCCGGGTCTTCACGGCCGCCGACCTCGCGCTCGCCGAGGAGCTCGGCCGCCGCGCGGGGCAGGCGATCGAGACGGCGCGCCTCTACACCGAGCGCAGCCGGATCGCCTCGACCCTGCAGCGCAGCCTCCTCCCCGAGCAGCTCCCAGCGGTCCCCGGGGTCGCCTTCGCGAGCGCCTACCGGCCGGCGGGCGAGGAGAACTGGGTCGGCGGGGACTTCTACGACGCCTTCGCGACGCCGGCCGGGTGGATGGTGACGATCGGTGACGTCGCCGGTCAGGGCGCGCCCGCCGCCGCCCTCACCGCCCAGGCGCGACACGCGCTGCGCTCGGCGGGCATGCTCACGGGCGACCCAGCGGAGGCGATCGCGCACCTCAACGCGCTCCTCCTGCCGCGCGAGAGCCTCGCGCTCTGCACGGTGTGCGCCGTCCTGCTGCCCGCGGCCGGCGGGCCCGGAGCGGCCCGCGTCGTCAGCGCCGGACACCCGCGGCCGATCATCGTCCGCGACGGGGTGACCGCGGAGGTCGCCGAGACGAGCCCGATCGTCGGCGCGTGGGAGGTCGGCTACCGGGCGGCGGAGGTCCCCCTCGTCGAGAGCGACGTCCTCGTCCTCTACACCGATGGCGTCCTCGACGCGCGCCGCGGCGCGGAGCGCTTCGGTGAGCGGCGGCTCCACGAGGCTCTCGCCGGCACGACGGACGCCGCCTCCGCCGTCGCGGCGATCGAGGCCGCCCTCGACGCGTTCCAGACCGGCGCGCAGGCCGACGACACGGCGATCGTCGCGATCGAGCGGGTGGCGGTCACCGCCGGCTCCGCAGGGGAGCGGGGGACCGCCGACCACGCGGGCTGACCGCCGCGGCGTCAGGACGCGGCGCGCACGCGGAGGCGCTCGACGAGCGCGTCGAGGCGGTCGACGACATCGCCGCCGGAGGCGCGGACGAAGTGCTCGACCTGGAGGTTGACGAGCGCCCCGCGCTCCCCTGCCTCGCGCCAGTCGCTGCGCATCGCCTCGATGCGGAGGCCGAGGGCCGCGGCGAAGCCGACCTCTGCGCAGGTGCCGGCGTCCGGCTCCTGGCCGTCGAGCACCGCGACGAGCAGCTCGCACGAGCGGATCGCCTCCTCGTTGCGACGCCCGATGCGCCGGTTGAGCTCCGCGAAGCGGCCGGCGGCCTCGAGCTCCGCGACCTCCTCGGCGGGCGTGAGCGACCACGGGTCGACGATGTCGACGACGTCGTCGAGGCGGGGGAGGAGCGTCTCCCGGTAGTAGGCCCGCCCCGCCTCGGTGAAGCCGTGCGGGGAGGCGACGTAGGTGCGGGGACGGGCGCCGGCCACGGCGGGGAGGCTCGCAGCGCGCCCGGACGTCAGCGCCGGCCGGCGCCCGGCGTCGCCGCCGCCTCCCGGATCGCGTCCGCGGCGGCCTCCGGCGTCGCGCCGAGCGCGACGAGGAGGTCGCTCGCCGTCGAGCGGACCTGCCCGATGACGACGCTCACGCTGAGGTTCCCGGTCTTCTCGAGGGCGAGCGTCGCGCCCGCCGCGGCGGCGAGCGCGGCGCCGCGGGCGTCGACGACGAGAGCCGGGTCCTCGAGCGCCCGGCGCACCGCGCGGACCGCCTCCGCGAGCTCGCGGACACCGTCGGCGGCCTCGGGCGGGACGTGCGCGGCGAGGTTCGCAGCGCGCACGGCCCCACGAGCGAGCACGCGGCCGTTGCGCACCGCGAGGTCGATCTGCGGCGCGGCGTGCGCGTACCTGATGACGACCGCGCGCTCGCGGCGGCGCAGGGGCGCGAAGCGCGCGGTCTCACGGCCGACCTCGACGGCCGCGCGCAGCTCGCCGACGGCCCGCTCGAGGTCGCGCATCCCCGCAAGCGCCTCGACCGCCTCGTCGTGGTCACCGGTCGCGAGGGCGTCGGCCGTCGCGTCGAGGAGCGCCGCGAAGCGGTCGAGGACCGGGCGCACGTGACGGCGTGCGAGGCGCACGGGGTCGATCGGCAGGAGGTAGTGGATGGCGATCGCGACGACGCCGCCGATGAGGGCGTCCACGGGCCGGGCGAAGTCGAACTCCGTGGGGACGTCGATCGTCGTGACGAGGACGGCGCTCGACGCCGCCTGGCCGACGACGAGCCGGGAGCCGCCCAGCGCGATCGCGGCGACCATCGCGAGCGCGACGACGAGCGCGATCTGGAGGGTGCCGGACCCGAGTGCGATGACGAGGGCCTCGGCGACCGCGACGCCGAGCGCGACGCCGACCGCGATCTCGGCGGCGCGCTGCGCCCTCTCGCCGACGACGACGCCGAGGGCGACGATCGCGGCGACGGGCGCGAAGAACGGGTCCGAGTGCCCGGCGACCTCCACCGCCACGAGCCACGCGAGCGCGGCGGCGAGCGACGTCTGCGCGACGGCGGGCGCCGTCGCCCGGAGGCGACGACCCGTCGAGAGTCCCGCGGCGCGCAGGGCGGAGCGGGAGGGGAGCGGGTGTCCGAGCGGCGCCGGCAAGGCCCGAGGGAGGATGCCAATCGGTAGATTCGGCCGCCCATGCAGACGATTTTCAAGAAGCTGAGCGCCCTGCTCGCGGCCGTCTTCCTCGCCGTCGGGTTCGCGGCCTGCGACGACGACGAGCGCACCGTCGCGGACGTCCGGGGCGAGGAGACCGAGGAGACGGCGGAGGCCGGCGAGACGGGCGGCGAGCCCGCGGCCGAGGAGCCGCGCCCGGCCGAGGACGTCGATGTCGGCGAGATCTCGACCGACACCTCGACGAAGCCCGAGATCGAGACGCCGAGCGGCGACGCGCCGCCGACGCTCGTGACGCGGGACATCGTCGACGGGGAGGGCGAGGTCGCCGAGGCCGGCGACGTCCTCACGATGCAGTACGTCGGCGTGTCGTTCTCGAACGGCGAGCAGTTCGATGCGAGCTGGGACCGCGGGGAGCCGTTCACGTTCACGCTCGGCGCCGGCGAGGTCATCCCGGGCTGGGATCAGGGGATCGCCGGGATGAAGGAGGGCGGCCGCCGCCTCCTCGTCATCCCGCCCGACCTCGCCTACGGCGAGACGCCGCCGCCGGGCATCCTCCCGAACGAGACGCTCGTCTTCGTCGTCGATCTCATCTCGGCCGAGGGCGGCTGAGGCCGTCCGACCCCTGGCGCGGGTGATGAAGTTCACCTGCGCCGGGGGTCGAACTTCCGGCGGGCCCGCGCCTACCCTCCACTCACCGCAGGCAGGTAACCTCAGACTCCGCTGCGGTGAGGAGCCGAATGACCGCCTGTCGCACCACCGTCTACGTCGCCGACGACCATCCCGTCTACCGCGAGGGCGTCTCGCGTGCGGTGAAGGCGCGGCCGGACCTCGAGCTCGTCGGTGAGAGCGGGGACGGCCGGGAGGCGCTCGCGGCGATCCAGTCGCTGCGTCCCGAGGTCGCGATCCTCGACGTCCAGATGCCGGGCCTCCAGGGGCCCGAGATCCTCCACGCGCTGCGCCGGGACGGGACGCCGACGCGCGTCGTCCTCCTCAGCGCGCATCTCGACAGCGACACCGTCTATCGAGCCGTCGCCTCCGGGGCGGGCGGCTACCTCACGAAGTCCGCGACCCGCGAGCGGATCTGCGACGCGGTCGCGGCGGTCTCGCGGGGCGAGGTCGTCCTGGCGGCCGAGGTGCAGGCCGGCCTGGCGACCGAGATCGTCACGCGCGAGCGCGAGGAGCGCCCGGTGCTCACGCCGCGCGAGCGGGAGGTCCTCCAGCTCACCGCCGACGGCCTGAGCGCGCCGGCGATCGGCGAGCGGCTGCACCTCAGCCAGAGCACGGTGAAGACGCATCTCAAGAGCCTCTACGAGAAGCTCGGCGTCGCCGACCGGGCGGCCGCGGTCGCCGGGGCGATGCGCCGCGGCCTCCTCGAGTAGCCGTCGCCTCAGCTCTCCTGCGCGAGGAGGTCGCGGAGCGCGTCCTCCGTCGACCAGAAGGCGAGCTCGTCCCACGGGATCTCGGCCGGGGCGAAGCACCGGACCTCCGTCGCCTCCGGCGTCGTGCGCGGCGTCTCGGCCGTCGTCGCCGAGTAGACGACGAGGACGACCCGGTCCTGAGGGCGCGAGTAGACGCCGACGAGCCCCGTGAGCTCGATCGCGACGTCGATCTCCTCGCGGGTCTCGCGGTGCGCCGCCTGCTCCGTCGACTCGCCGAGGTCGACGAACCCGCCCGGGAACGTCCACAGCCCGCCACCCGGATCGAAGCCCCGGCGCAGCAGCCACACGTGCCCGTCGCTGGCGCGGCGGGGGATCGCGCACGACACCGGCTTCGGGTTGAAGTACTCGACGTACGAGCAGGTCGCGCAGCGCAGCAGCCGCGGGAAGTCGACCTCGACCTCCGCCGCGCAGCGCGGGCAGTACCGGGTCTGGGCGAGCGCCGGGTTGAGCCCCGGGGCGTGATGGGCGGACGAGTGGTCGTGCGGAGGCTCGGTCATCGGTTCCCGGCTCCGACCGTACCCGCCCGGGGCGATGCGGGTGCGCCCGCGCGCCGCTCGCCGTCCAGGCGCCCCCCCCCCAAGCGGCCGAGAACTCAAAGGCGGTCCCTCACCGGCACGATCTGGGTTCTCGCCGCCCGCGCTCCGCGTCTCGGGGCCCGGGCGCGCTACTCTCCCGGGACGCGCCCTCTTAGCTCAGTTGGTAGAGCACTTCCATGGTAAGGAAGGGGTCGCCGGTTCGAGTCCGGCAGAGGGCTTGGGCACGATATGCAGCGATAAGCCCGCAAATGCGGTCTTTCTAGGCCCGCAATCGGGCCTGCGCGGAGGTACGTATGTGGTCACGTAGGCGCAGATTTCGACACGTTTGACCGTACGGCGACCGTACAGCGGGAGCTGGATGGTCCGCGGGACGGTGCCATCCGCGACGGCCATCACACGGCACCGCCACCGCATACTACCGGGCGACGACCCCGAGCCTGCAGGCCGTGGGCGCGCATCTGACGCGGTCACGGCCGACCCCGACGCGCCCTGCCGCAGCAGAGCAAGCCAGCTTGACTCAGTTCATCAGACATATAGTACGTATACGGAGTATCCTCCACTGCGTTCACTCGACCCACCCCTTCGAAGGAGCGCAAGGAAGTGGCTTACGTCATCACGCAGCCGTGCATTGGTCGGAAGGACAGCTCGTGCGTCGAGGTCTGTCCAGTGGACTGCATCCAACCATCACCGGACGACCCGGCATACAAGTCGGCCGAGCAGCTCTATATCGATCCAGAGGAGTGCATCGACTGCGATGCGTGCGCCGAGGCGTGCCCAGTCGACGCTTGTTATCCCGCCGATCGGGTGCCGTCCGAGTGGGCAGGCTTCATCCAGCGAAACGCTGAATACTTCGAGTAGGCCGGCGCTCGGCCGTCACCGCGTGCGCCGACGCCGATGCTCGGTGCTCTTGACCGAACGGCCGCGCTGCCGATACGGTACTCCGTACACGGACTTTATCGCCGAAGGAGCTGAGACATGTCGTCCTCTGAGAGCACGTCACCGGAGCTGTCCGGGTCGGAGGGTCGCGGGGTTCCGACCGTGGACTTCGACCACCACACCGAGGAGTTCGCAGTGGACTGGATGCGGATCTGGCGAGAGCTCCGCACGCAGTGCCCAGTCGCGTACACCGAAGCTCACGGCGGGTACTACGTCTTCTCGGGCTACAACGAAGTGGCGGAGATCGCGCGCGACGACGACCACTTCTCGTCCTACAACGACATCGAGGGCGGGGGAGCGAACGGGACGGGGATCTTGATCCCACAGGGGCCGGTTCGGCAGCTCATTATCGAGCAGGACCCGCCTGAGCACCGGGCTCTCCGGCGTGTGATCACCCCGTGGTTCACCCCCGGGGCTATCGACAAGCTCAGCCCTCTCATCGAGGAACACACGACTCGATGCATCGACGACATCATCGAGGCGGGTGAGTGCGACCTCATCGCCGACGTCGTGGGACGGATCCCGGCCGCTGTGACGCTTGCGGTCATCGGCCTGCCGCTCGACCGTGCCGACAAGTACGGCGAGGCGTTCCACAGGTGGCTCTACACGACACCGACGAAACCAGAGTTCCAAGAGGTCGTCGAACTGCTGATGCTCGTCGCCGGCGAGGTCCAAGAAGCGATCAAGGACCGTCGCGCCAAGCCCACGGACGACATGGTGAGCCACCTGTGCGAAGTCGAGGTCCTCGGCTCGAGGCTCAGCGACCAGCAGGTTCTCGAATGCATCATGACGCTGCTCGGCGGCGGCCTCGACACGACCACGAGCCTCGCGGCCAACGCGCTGGTCTGGCTCGACGAGCACCCTGAGGCTCGCGAGGGATTGCTCGACCCGAAGGCGATGGATCTCGCCTGCGAAGAATTTCTCCGCTACTTCTCTCCGATCCCGGCGCTTGCGCGAACCGTCACAGAGGAGTACGAGATCGGGCCGGCGAAGCTCTGCCCGGGCGACCATGTCCTCATGGGCTGGGCCGGCGCGAACCATGATCCTTCGGAGTTCGAGGACCCAGACGAGGTGAAGCTGGACCGGTTCCCGAACCGGCATACGGCGTTCGGTCTCGGCGCACATCGCTGCCTCGGATCGCACATGGCGCGCGCTCAGTTCAAAGTGATGATCCGAGAAGTGATCAAGCGGCTCGGCGACTATCGCCTCGACTCCGATCGGGTTCAGCACTATCCCGACATCGCGATCGCCAACGGATACATCTCGCTCCCCGCGAGGTTCACGCCCGCCCAGCGCGTCGGCACCGCTGAGACGTAAGCTTCCTGCGGTCCCGAGCGTTGCGAGCCACGTGGCTCGCGAGGAACGCGCCGCTGCGTTCGGCGCGCCCTCACCGGGCGCCGCACGGCAGCGATGCCGCCGACTGATCCGCGCGCGTCGCCGGCTGCCGGCCCGCCGGCCCGCGGCGTTCAGCACGCGGGCCTCCGTCGGCTGTTTCCGATCTCTCAGGGCTTGGTCGTCGGGCGCCGCGTCAGCCCAACGAGGCCAGTCTGCTCGTGACCGGACCAAGCGGTCTAGCAGGACGAGGCCTCCGCACTGTCGGCGCCGCGTGAAAAGAGGATGTCCCGTTCGCCGTGGAACTTCTCGGCGGCGGTCCCGGTGATCAATGAGTCGCGGCGAGCGTAGCGGCCGGCTTGGGGGTCGTGGTGGGCGCGGTCGGCGGCATGGCCGTGGCTCGGCGTGCCGCAACGTCGCGCTCGACCGCGATCGTGAGCTTCGCGAGGTGCTGGACGCCGATGATCTTGCGGAACTGCTGCTCGGCCTCGAGCATCCCGGCGGCGGTCCATCTGAGGCACATGTCGCCGGACTGCCAGCGCTTCACGTTGCGTGAGGTGCGGCGGACGAACTCGATCATCGACTCGGTCGGGTTCGTCGATGAGAGGGTGCGGCGCAGCTGCTCCGGACAGCCCAGGCGCTGCAGCGTGAGCGTCTCTTCGAGACCTTTGCGCAGCGATGCCGCGGCGCCCGGATGCGAGCGTGCGAGCTTGTCGGCGAGCATGATCAGCTCGTCGAGCGCGAGCTGGTGATCACCCGTCTTCCACGCGGCGCGAAGCCGGCGTCTGACGACCGGCCGGTCGTGCTCGGGAAGATGATCCAGGACGTTTCTCTCCTTGTGGCGGATGCACCGCTGCACCGGGACGGCGCCGAACACTTGGTCGACCGCGGCGCGCAGCGCCTTGCCGCCGTCCAGGACGACCAGAACACCTTGGTCGACATCGAGGCCGCGGTCGACGAGATCGGCGAGCAGGTGCCGAGCGACCGTCTGGTTCTCCGTCGAGCCGTCCCAGAGCCCGAGCGGGACCTTCACCCCGTCGGTCGTGACGCCGAGCGCGACGACGCAGCAGCGCCCTTTGAGCTCGATCCCGTCGAGCATCAACGCCGCCAGGCGGACGTCTGCGAGGTCTCGGCTCATCAGGGCGCGCAGGTGCTCGGTCGTGCGGCCGACGAACTGGCGGCTGACGGCCGACTTCGAGGTCGACCGCTCAGACGCGGCGACATCGTCACCGACCGGCTCGCGCGTCCTGGCGAACCGCCTCGTCGAAACGCCGGCGAGCATCTGCTCGAGCACCACGCGGGTGAGCGGGTCGCGGTCAGCGAAATGCGCGTACGTCTGAAGGCCGATCTCGCCGCTGCCGTCCGCGGCACGCACCCGCGGACGCCGGACACCGACACGACGCCCGCCGAGCGTGACCTCCCCGGCTTCGTGGCCGTGACGGACCGCGACACGGTCCGGGTCACGTCGGCCCTTCGGCCCGACGACCTCGCAGACCTCCTCCTCCATCAGCGTGTCCAGCACCCCGAGGCCGACACCGACGCTCAACGCCAGCAGCCCGTCCTTGGCGGCATTCACCAGCTCGCCGAGCGCCTCCTGCACCACGGGCGGCAGCGCGAGCTCGCGGTCGTCGGGATCCTGCTCTACGTTCTTCATGGCGGTTCTCCTCGTCTCGGATGGACTTCAAGCACCCGTCACGCTCGCGCAACGAGCGGACGAGGCGGGAGAACCGCCGCCTACAAAGTTCCACGAGCCCACGGGACAACCTCGTGAAAACTGACGCCCCCTCCGAGGCTGTCGCGCAAAGCCGTGGCTTGGCCGGTCGGAATGCGTCCGGCTCGGTCACGACGATCGGTTGATGCCGCAGAATTTCTTGGCGTGTGATCGCGAGCAGGAGCTGCTGCTCCCGCCGAGCCTGCGCGAGTGGCTGCCGGTCGATCACTTGGCGTGGTTGGTGCTCGATGTCGTCGACGAGCTCGATCTCGCCGAGTTCCGTGCGCGGCCCAGGACGCCCATCAAGGGCATCTGCAGGCCCGCGCGGATCTCGAGGCACAGCGCGGCTAGCCCGGATCTTGCATGAAGCAGTAGCGGCCCCGGGGACCGGGGCCGCTGA
>NZ_JBLKKY010000031.1:0-49869 GCF_059438195.1 Paraconexibacter sp. | reverse complement strand
CCGGAGCGGAGCGCCGCTGCTGCCGCCTCGGCGAACCCGGGCGACCAGTCGAGATCGGCGGGCAGGTCGAGCATCCCGCAGGCATGGATCATCCGCACCGCCACCGGTTCCAGCCCCGGGGGCACCCGGCTGAGGTCGGCACCGGCCCGGATGGCGGCGAACGACTGCCGGTAGATCTCGGGCCCGTCGCGCAGATAGTCGTAGGTGACCGTCATCGTCCGGAGTCCTCCACCGGCTGGGGAGCGGCCGGTCCGCCGGTCCCCCGGTCCTGCTGTGTGACCACGCTGCTGATGGCCGCTTCGGGGCGGAGGCCGGCGTCCACCAGGCGGCCGAACCCGGCGGCGTCGTCATCGTGAAGGTAGAGCTCGTAGGTGCCCGGTGCCGGCCCGCCCACCAGCGTGGAATCCGACTGGGTGCGGGTGGCACACCCTTTGGGGCACCCCGACAGATGGATCGTCCGATCCGCCACCGGAGCGGGGAGCGCCCGCAGGCGCGCCACCACCCGGGCACCGTCGGCCTGCGTGTCGGCCAGGCCGGCGTGGCAGCCGGAGCTGCCGGCGCAGGCCACCACCCGGTGTGCCGGGTCGTCCGGATCGGCGGAGAGCCCCAGCCGGTTGAGGGCGGCGACCACGGCGGGCGCCTGGGTGGGGGCGATCCCCGCCAGGATGACACCCCGCCAGGGCGTGAGCCGGAGCTCGCCGCCGCAGAGGTCCTGGGCGAGGTCGGCCAAACCGGCGGCGCCGGCGGGGCTGAGCCGTCCCAGCAGTGGTGCGGCCCCGCACCAGAGCGTCCCGGCCCGGGGACCGTGCCCGCCCGACGGGTAGAGCCCGATCGGCGCCGGTGGGACCCCGGCCGGGGCCGGCGGCGCTCCGGGTGCCGGTGCGGGGGCCCCGGCGGCGGGCACGGGGGCCGGCACGGGCTCCTCGTCGCCGCCGCGCAGGGCGACGAACCAGAGGACGACGCCGAGGAGAAGCCCGATGAGGGCGAACTGGTAGGGACGGGAGATCTGCGAGCTCACGGGACGAGGCATCGGCTGTCCCGCCCTGCGGCTTGAGGGCGACCTGTCTCGCGCGGACCCCGGTCCAGGCCGCGCGGACGGTGCTCAGCCGCCGTCCGGCTCCTCGCGAGACGGCGGAGCGAGGCTCATGAGCCCGAGCTCCCGGAGCTGCTCCTCGTCCACGGGTGCCGGCGCGCCGGTGAGCGGGTCGCTCCCGGTCGCCGTCTTCGGGAACGCCATGACGTCGCGGATCGACTCCCGCGCGGCGCAGATCGCGACGATCCGGTCGATGCCCATCGCGATCCCCCCGTGCGGCGGCGCGCCGTAGCGGAGCGCGTCGAGGAGGAAGCCGAAGCGGTCGCGCGCCTCGTCCTCCCCCATCCCGAGGTGCTCGAAGATCCGCCGCTGGACGGCCGGATCGTGGATGCGGATCGACCCGCCGCCGATCTCCGTCCCGTCGAGCACGAGGTCGTAGGCCCGCGACCGCAGCGCCGCCGGGTCGTCGAGATCCCCCTGCGGGGCCGTGAACGGATGGTGGAGCGGGTCGAAGCGGTCGGCCGCCGGATCGTGCTCGAACATCGGGAAGTCGACGATCCAGAGGACGTCGTGCGCGTCGTCGGGGACGAGCGCGAACCGCTCGGCGAGCTCGAGCCGCAGCGCGCCGAGCGCGGCGGCCGCGACGGCCTCCGTGTCGGCCGCGAAGAGGAGGAGGTCCCCCGGCTGCGCGCCGAGCGCGTCGTTGACGCCGCGGATCTGGTCGGGCGTGAAGAACTTCGCGAGGTTGCCCTGCCACGGCCGCTCGGCGTCGTCGCCGCCCGCGTAGATCGGCGCGACCGCCTTCGCCCCGTGCCGCCGCACGACGTCGTTGAGGCCGTCGAGCTCGGAGCGCGACATCTCCCGCGGTCCGGCGTTGAACGCCCGCACCACCCCGCCGGAGTCGAGGACGCCCTGGAAGACCTTGAAGTCCGAGCCCGCGACGAGCTCCGACACGTCGGTGATCTCGAGCCCGAACCGCGTGTCCGGCCGGTCGACGCCGTACTTCAGCATCGCCTCGTCGTAGCTCATGCGCCGCCACGGCGCCGGCGGCAGGGGCAGGCCCGCGACGTCGAAGACCGCGGTCATCACCCGCTCCATCACGCCCATGACGTCGTCCTCCTCGACGAACGACATCTCGAGGTCGAGCTGGGTGAACTCGGGCTGGCGGTCGGCGCGCAGGTCCTCGTCCCGGAAGCAGCGCGCGATCTGGTAGTAGCGCTCGAACCCGCTCATCATGAGGAGCTGCTTGAAGAGCTGCGGGGACTGCGGCAGCGCGTACCACGAGCCGAGCTGCATCCGCGAGGGCACGAGGAAGTCGCGCGCGCCCTCCGGCGTCGACCGCGTGAGGATCGGCGTCTCGATCTCGAGGAAGTCCTCGGCGGCGAGCGTCTCGCGCATCGCGTGGACGATCTCGTGACGCAGGACGAGCGCCTCGCGCATCCGGTCGCGCCGCAGGTCGATGACGCGGTTCGCGAGCCGCGTGAGCTCGTCGACCGGCGTCTCGTCGTCGACGGGGAACGGCGGCGTCTCCGCCTCGGCGAGGACGTCCATCTCCGTCACCCAGATCTCGACCTCGCCCGTCGGCATCTTCGGGTTGACGTTCATCTCCTCGCGCTTCACGACCTTGCCGAGCGCGCTCACGACGTGCTCGGAGCGCAGCCGCTCGGCGGCCGCGAACGCCTCGCCGCTCGAATCCGGGTGGAAGACGAGCTGGACGAGACCCGACCGGTCGCGGAGGTCGATGAAGATGAGCCCGCCGTGGTCGCGGCGCCGGTGGACCCAGCCGGACACCCGCAGCTCGCGCCCCTCGTCGGTCGCCCGCACGTCCCCGCACCACGTGTCGCGGTACGCGTTGGCGGCAGGCGGCTGCTTCATGGCGGTGTCGGGGCTGCTCACAGGTGGCAACGTATCGCTCGCGGTCGTGCGGCCGCCGTGACATTCCCCTTCGCTCTCGCCTCCGCCTCCGGCTCCGGCTCGGACGTCGCTCAGGGGAACATCACGTCAGCCGCCCGGTGAGAGGCACCGGGACCACGGAACGCCACCACCACGGAGGCTGTGGGTACCAAGGGGTGGCAGCGCGACCGCCACGTCTGAACCACCGCCCCAGCTCCATCGCAACGACCGGGGTGAGAGCGCGAGCACCACCGCCGGCGCCGACGGGGCGGGGGATCGGACGTTCTGCCGAACGGCGTCGCAAGACGGCCGGAGGCCGGGTTGCGGAGTGAGGCGGAATGTCCGATCCCCCGCCCGCCCGCAGCTCCCGACCAGGGACGCCGAGAAACGACCTACAGCGCCGCCAATCCGCGTCCCCGCAACACGTCGTGCACCACAGCGTCGACCCCGCCGTCCACCGACGACTGCTCTCCCGACTCCATGTCGCGCAGCTCGATGGCGTCCTCGGAGACGATCGCGACGTACCGCGCGTCGAGCCGGTCGGCCTGCTTGAGCTGGCCCTTGATCGAGCGGCCCGCGAGCTCGAGCTGGGACAGGAGCCCCGCCGCCCGCGCACGCGTCGCCAGCGCGAACGCCGTCGCGCGGATCTCGTGCGGCGGGCCGCCGTCGGCGCCGCCGCCCTCCATCGCGACGTAGAGGTCGAGCGGCGCACGGGGCTCGGGGCGCGGCGTCGCGGCGAGGAGGACGCGCTCGACCCCCATCGCCCACCCGATGCCGGGCGTCGGCTTGCCCCCGAGCTGCTCGATGAGGCCGTCGTAGCGGCCGCCGCCGCCGACGGCGCTCTGGGCGCCGAGGGCGCCGCTCGTGAACTCGAAGACCGTGCGCGCGTAGTAGTCGAGGCCGCGGACGAGGGTCGGGTCGATCTCGTAGCTCACGCCGGCCCGGTCGAGGAGCCCGCGGACCTCGGCGAAGTGCTCGGCGTCGTCGGCGTGCAGCTCGTCCATGAGCCGCGGGGCGCTCGCCATCACCTCGCGCGTGCCGGGGTCGTCGGCGTCGAAGGCCCGCAGCGGGTTCAGCTCGATGCGCGACCGCACCTCCTCGCTGAGGCGATCGGCGTTCGCCCGCAGGTGGGCCTGCAGCTTCTCGCGGTACTCGGCGCGCGTGTCCGGGGTGCCGAGGGACCCGATCCGCACCTCGAGCTCGCGGACGCCGAGCTCCGAGAGGATCGCGTGGAGGAGGACGACGGACTCCGCGTCGACCGCGGGGTCGGAGCTCCCGATCGCCTCGGCCCCGACCTGCCAGAACTGCTTGTAGCGCCCCGCCTGAGCGCGCTCGTTGCGGTAGAAGCTGGAGAGGTACCAGAGCTTCACCGGCTGCGGGAGCTTGTGCATCCCGTGCTGGAGGTAGGCGCGGGCGACGGGCGCGGTGCCCTCCGGTCGCAGCGTGAGGCTGCGGCCGCCCGCGTCCTCGAACGTGAACATCTCCTTCTGCACGATGTCCGTGGACTCGCCGACGCCGCGCGCGAAGAGCTCGGTCGCCTCGAAGGTCGGCGTCTCGATCCGCTCGTAGCCGGCGCCCTCGAGGACGGACCGCGCGACGCGCTCGACCGCGAGCCGCGGCACGGCGTCCTGCGGCAGCACGTCCTGCGTGCCGCGCGGGACCTGGATGCGCTCGGCCATCAGGTGCTCTGCGGAAGGTCCTGCAGGAACGGGTTCGTCGCCCGCTCCGCTCCGAGCGTCGTGAGCCCCATGTGCCCCGGGTGGACGCGCGTCTCGTCGGGATAGGCGTCGAGCAGGGTCGCGATCGACGCCGCGAGGGTCGGCCAGTCGCCACCGGGCAGGTCGACGCGCCCGACCGAGCCCTGGAAGAGGACGTCGCCGCTGAACATCATCTGCTCGTCGGGCACGACGTAGGTGACGTGGCCGGGGCTGTGACCGGGCGTGAAGACGACGTCGATGCTCATCCCGGCGAGCTCGAGCGTCTCGCCGCCCTCCACGAGGTGGTCGGCCTCGTAGCTCTCGAACGGCCCGAAGCCCGGCCACGGCACGTAGTCCATGACGTTCGCGAGGACCTCGCGCTCGAGCGAGGGGCAGTAGACCGGCGCGCCCGTCTCCCGGGCGACCGGGGCGACCGCGCCGACGTGGTCGAAGTGCGTGTGCGTGAGGAGGATCGCCTCGACGTTGACGCCGAGCTGCTCGATCGCCGACAGGATCTTCGGCGCCTCGTCCCCGGGGTCGACGAGGAGGGCCTCCGTCGCGCCGTCGCGGCGGAAGAGGAAGCTGTTCTCCTGCACCGGGCCGACGGTGAACATGCGGACGTCCATGGCGGTCACCCCTTCCCCTCCGCCTTGCGCTTCATGCGCCGGCGGTAGATGAACTGGTCGGTGTAGTAGCCGAGCGGGATGTACACGACGAACATGAACGCCGCGAGCCCGATCGCGCCGGCGACCGGCTGGCCGAAGAGGAGGATGAGCGCGACGCCGAAGATGACCGACGCGATCGCGGCGCGGTTCGCGGCCGAGGTCCAGCTCGGCGCGCGCTCGAGGCGCGCCTGCGCCGCCGTCGCCCGCGCCAGCTTCTTGCGCTCCGCGGGACTCGCCGGACGGCTCGTGCGTCCCCTCGTCTCCACCATGCCCGCCGCGTTCCCGCGGTGCTTCCGCTTCCTCTTGGTCTGAGCCATCGCACCTACCACTGTACGCCCGCGAGCGCATCCTCGACCGTCCGGCGCCCCCGCAGCGGGACCTCGGCCGGGAAGCCGTCGAGCGCGGCGGCGGGCGCGAGCCCGACCAGCTCGGCCCCGCTCACCTCCGCGTGGCGGGCGACGGCGGCGACGACGTCCCGCAGCGGGACGGCGAGATGGTCCTCCACGTTCGTCGAGACCTGGACGATGCCGCCCTGGTCGCTCAGCTCGAGCCCGATCGCGCGAAGGCCGGGCAGGCCCTCCGTGCCGCTCTCCCGGATCGCCGCCGCGATCGCCCTCGCGTCCGCGACCGTCGCCGGTGGCGCGAGCTCGACGTTGAAGGCGACGAGCGGCGGCCGGGCCGCGAGGAGGACGGCGCCGGCCGTCTCGTGCGCGGCGCCCCGCGGGCCGAAGTCCGGGACGACGTCCCCCGCCCCGATGCGGCGCGCGAGGCCCTCGGGCCCGCCGCGCCGCAGGTCGGCGCGCGTCCGGCCGCCTCCGAGCGCGCCGTAGAGGACGCACGGCAGCCCGAGCTCGCCGAGGAGCGCGCCGGCGACGAGCGCCTCCGCGCACGCGGCGCCCCGCCTCGCGTGGTCGAGATGGACGACCGGCACGACGTCGAGGGCCCCCACGTGCGGGTGCTTGCCGGGATGCGCGCGGATGTCGACGTGCTCGACGACCGCGGCGGCTCCGTCCCGCAGCGCGCGCGACAGCGACCCCGGCCGGCCGGCGAGCGTGAAGACGCTGCGGCCGTGGTCGGGATCGGCGTGCACGTCGAGGAGATGCGCGTCGCCGCCGGCCGTGAACGCGCGGCCGACGAGGTCGAGGATCTGCTCGTCCTCCCCCTCCGAGACGTTCGGGATCGCGAGGAGGACGTCGCCGGGGACGGCGCTCACCCGACGAGCGTCCCGTCCTGCACCACCGTCACGCCGCCGGCGACGAGCGTCGGCTCGAGGACGACGACGTCGAGGTGGACCGGCACCGCCACGGTGCCGCCGATCGCGGCGCTCGCCCCGAACGCGACGTGCGCGGTCCCGAGCGCCTTCTCGTCCTCGAGGATGTTCCCGGTCAGTCCCGCTGCGGGGTTCGTCCCGGCGGCGAGCTCGGCGAGGTGCCGCCCGTCGGGGCCGTGGGCGTCGAGGAGCGCGAGGAAGCGCGCGCCGTCCTCGCCGCTCGCGTCCGCGAGCGCGCCGTCGCGGACGGTGAGCCGGACGGGCTCGGCGGGGAGGCCGATGCCGGCGAGCGAGTGGGCCACGAGCGTTCCCTCGCCGCCCGCCGGGCTGATGAACCCCTCCCCGCACGGGAGGTTGCCGAACGCGGCGGGAGTCGTGAGGTCGCCGTCGTCGGCGATCGCCGCGCGCCCGCGGAGGTCGAACGTCATCTCGGTCCCGTGCGGGCAGGTGAGCGTCGCCTCGTCGGCGGCGTCGAGCGCCTCGGCGACCTCGCGGCTGCGCCGCGCCATCTGCTCGACGTCGACGCCCATGAGCCGCGCGAGGAGGTCCGACGTCACGCCCGGGAGCGTCGCGCCGCGGATCCCCGCCTCGGTCGCGGCCTTGCGGGCCTTCGTGTGCGACAGCGACGGCAGGCACGGCGCGAGGTAGACGTCGCAGTGCCGCAGCGCGGCGGCGACGGCCGGCGGCGGCTCGGTGCCCCGCTCCGGGCGCGGCGGCAGCGTGACGAGCATCGCGTCGGCGCCCGCGTCGAGCGACGCGTCCAGCAGCGCCTGCCCGACGTCCGTCGTGTCGGGGTCGGCGATGACGAGGACGTCCTCGCCGGAGACGATGCCGAGGCAGCGGGTGACGACGGCGGACGCGGCGGCGGCGAGGTCGGCCATGGCGCCGAGCATAGGCGCCCGGGAGGCGTCCCGGGCGGCGGGCCGCGGTCCGGACCCGCCGCGCTAGACTCGGCCTCCTGGGGCTGGGTAGCTCAGCTGGTCAGAGCGCACGACTCATAATCGTGAGGTCGGGAGTTCGAGTCTCCCCCCAGCTACTGCGCGAAGGGCCCGCTCACCGCGGGCCCTTCGCCGTCCCGCCTCACCGCGACGCCCTGCCCCACGTGAGCCGCCCCGGGACCGCGAGGAGCGCGGGGACGAGAACGCGCCGCACGACGAGGACGTCGAGCAGGATCCCGACGACCATGAGGATCGCGAGCTCGCGGAACGGCCGCAGCGGCACGATCGCGAGGAGCGAGAACGTCGCCGCGAGCGTGACCCCGGCGACGGTGATCGCGCCGGAGGCGGAGGCCGCTCCGACGGCGATCGCCTCGCGGACGCGGCGCCGGTCGACCTCCTGCCGGACGCGACCGGCGATGAAGACGTTGTAGTCGGACCCGAGGCCGATGAGGAGGACCCCGGCGACGAGCGGGACGTAGTAGACGAAGTGCTCCCCGCCGAGCACGACGCCGATGAGCAGCGCGGACAGCCCGTAGGCGGCCGCGAGGCCGAGGGCGCTGGCGAGGACGAGGAGCGCCGCGGCGAGCGGCGCTCGCAGGAACGCGGTGAGGAGCACCGCGATGACCACGAGCGCCACGATCGCGACGCGCACGAGATCGCCGAGCGTGCGGTCGACGGTCTCCGTGGCGAGCGCCGTCTCCCCCGCGATCGACGCGCGGGCCCCGCCGAGTCCCGCCTCGTCGAGGATGCCGGGCAGCTCGTCCGAGAGTCGCCCGACGGCGTCGATCGCCCCGGCCCCGGTCGGGTCCTCCGCGAGGAGGACGATGAAGCGCGCCGCGCCGCCGTCGTCGGCCACGACGAGGTCGCGGAACGGCACCTCGCCCATGCTGGGAGGGCCGATGACGGTGCGGACGCCGTCGTGCTCCTCGATCCGCGACTGGATGCGGGCGAGCGCCTCGGCGCGGTCGCCGATGCCGGCCTGCTCCACGATGACGTCGACCGGTGCGAGGAGGCCCGGGCCGAAGGCCGCCGCCACGTCCGCCGCTGCGCGGCGCTCCGGCGAGTCCTCGGGCAGCGACGCCACGAGCCCGACCTCGGGATCCGCGGAGCGCGCCGGCGAGGCGGCGAGCACGAGCCCTCCGAGCCCGATCAGCACGACGACGAGCGCGACCGGCCTCGTCGCCAGGAGGCCGGAGACGCGCCGGCCGACGGTCCGTCCGCTCGTGCCCTCGGACGACCGCGGGGTGAGCGTGCCGCCCGCGATCGCGAGGATCGCGGGGACGCACGTGACCGAGACCGCGGTGACGACGAGGGCGCAGAGCGCGAGCCCGGGGCCGAAGATGCGGAAGAGCTCCATGTCGCCTGCCAGGAGAGATGCGCAGGCGCTCGCGACGACGATGCCGGCGGTCAGGACGATCGGCGTGATGCGCGTCGTCGCGCGCCGGGCCGCCCCGGGCACCGACAGCCCTTCGCCGAGGCGGGTCCGCAGGTCCGACATGTAGAAGACGGTGTAGTCGGTGACGAGACCGAGCACGAGGACGACGAGGACCGGCTCGATCTCCTGCGGTGCCGGGGTCCCTGCCCGCTCGGCGACCCAGGAGATGCCTCGCAGCGCCACCGCATAGGCGATCCCCGCGACGACGAGCGTGATGACCGGCGCCGCGATCGACCGGAAGTACACGCCCACGATGAGCGCGATGACGATGACGGTCGCCGCCTCCACGATCGGGAGCGCATCCTCGATCTCCTCGTACTGGGCGAGCCGTGCCGGACCGGCGCCCGTCACGCGGGCGTCGGCGCCGGACCCGGCGCCGTCGAGGCTCCGTGCGTACCGCAGGGCCGCGTCGCGCCGGTCGTCGAGGTCGAGCGACGGATCGAGGAAGAGGAAGCTCACCACCGCGGTCCGGTCCTCGGGCCAGTCGAGGCCGGGCAGGTCGACGTTCGGCACGGGCACGGCCAGCGGAACGCCGATGTCGGGGCCCTGCCGGACGGCGTCGACGTGAGCGGCGACCGCGTCGCGGCCGAGCCCGTCCGGGTCTCGCTGGACGACGAGGGTGTCCGCGCCGAGGGTCGTGCCGAACCGCTCGATCGCGCGCTCCTGGGCCTGCGCCGCCGCGCTGTCCTCGGGGATGATGTCGTCGAGCGACGCCCCTCCGCCCCCGAGCGCCGGGAGCGCGATCCACGCGGCGACGGCGGCCGCGATCCACAGCGGCACGACGATGTGCCGTGCCGCGACGACGATCCGTGCGTAGCGCTCGAGCATCTGTGCTCCGTGTCCCGGCCGGGGCCCGTGGCGCTGCGCTCGGGGATCCGGCGACCCGACGGTGCCCGTCGCCGCCGGTCCGCAAACCGGCGGGGCGGGTGCTCAGGCGCGACCGGCGTCCGGCGCGAGCCGCGGACGCTCGATCTCGACGAGGTGCGCGACGATCGCCGCGTCGAACTGCGTGCCCGCGCAGCGCTCGAGCTCGGCGAGCGCGAGGAGCGGTTCGAGCGGCGGGCTGTAGGGGCGCTCGGCGGTCATGGCCTCGTAGGCGTCGGCGACGGCGAGGATCCGCGCCTCGAGCGGGATCGCGTCGACGGGCAGCCGTCGCGGGTAGCCCTCCCCGTCGACGCGCTCGTGGTGGCAGCGGACCCACTCGCTCACGTCGGAGAGGCCGGCGCCCTCGAGGAGGCGGGCACCGAGCTCGGGGTGGCGCTCGACGACCCGTCGCTCCTCGTCGGTGAGGCGGCCGGGCTTCTGGAGGATCGCGTCCGGCACCGCGAGCTTCCCGATGTCGTGCAGCATCCCGGCGAGCCGGACCCGGGTCACCTCGTCGGGCTCGAGCCCGAGGCGATCGGCGAGCTCGGCGGCGTATCCGCCCACCGTGCGCGAATGCGCGGCCGTCGAGGGGTCGCGGAGATCGAGCGACTCCGCGAGGAGGAGCAGCGCCTCCACGCGCGCGGGGGCCTGGCTGCCGCCGCTGATGAGCTCCTCCGTCGCGTCCGGGTCGTAGCGGACCGCGCGGTCGCGCCCGCTGCGCTTCGCCGCGTAGAGGGCGCGGTCGGCGGCCGCGAGGAGGTCTCCGGGCCTGTCGCCGTCGACCGGACCGCAGGCGACGCCGAGGGACACGGTGATCGCGTGACCGTCACCGGCGAGCCGCTGGGTCGTCTCGCGCCGCAGGCGCTCGGCGACGAGCATCGCCCCGGCGGGATCGGTCTCGGGGAGCACGACGGCGAACTCCTCGCCGCCGAGCCGTCCCGGGACGTCGATGGACCGCACGTTGTCGCGGAGCACGCCCGCGAACTCGACGAGCACCCGGTCCCCCGCGGAGTGGCCGTACGTGTCGTTGACGAGCTTGAAGCGATCGATGTCGCAGATGAGGAGGGCGACGGGCCTTCCGGTCCGCCGCGAGCGCGCGAGCTCGGCCTCGAGGGTCTCGGCGAGGTGGCGCCGGTTCGGGAGCCCCGTGAGCGGATCGCGGCGCGCGACGTCGACGAGCTGCTCGACCGTCCGGTCCAGGCGACTGCGGAGGACCGCGACGATGGCGGTGGCGCCGACGAGCGAGCCGACCGTCGTCGTGAGGTGCGCGACGGGCGGGAAGTCGGGCGGGGCGACGACGACGAGCACGGCGTACGCCGCGCCGCAGAAGGCCGCGTGCGCGAGCGCGACTCGGAGCGGGAGGACGTAGGCGCCGTAGAGGCAGATCCACGTGTAGAGAGCGGCGGAGGCGTTCGGCGGTCCGCCCGTCGCGGCGATCGCGACCGATGTGAGGATCGTCCCCGCCGCGAGGGCGGCCGACACGCCGACGCGCCCGAGGCGGCCCGCCCGGCCGACGACGAGGGCGGCGACGCCCGCCGCGAGCGAGACGCCGACGACGAGCCCGTCGTCGGTGACCGGATCGTGGGGCACGACGACCGAGATCAGGCCGAGGACGCCCGCGACGGCGAAGAGCCAGACGATCGGCCGCACGGGGATCGAAGCGTCGAGAGCGCTGCCCGCGCCGCCCTGCGAAGGGGGAGGTGCCACCCCCATGTCATCGGCATCGGCCGACGAACCTGTAGAGACCCCTTTGCACCGGCGAGGCGGGATGAACCACGGCCGCGCCAGATACGTTGAACCCATGCGCTTCACGACGCTCGTCGCGCTCATCATCGCGTCCGTCGCCTCCGCCGCTGCTCCGGCCCCTGCGCAGCAGGCGCGCTCGTCGTTCGCACCCGCCCCGCCTCAGGCGGGCGAGGCCGGCTACCTCCACCCGGCGAAGCTCCGCGTGAGCCGGGTGCGCGTCCTGCCCTCGGACCGCGCGCTCGACCTCCTCGCCCCGATCACCGCACGCGCCGACGGCCGCGTCGAGATCGCCTTCGAGGCCGCCGGCCGCACGACGCGCTTCACGGCGCCGATCACCGATGCGCGAGGCGCGTTCGACGTCGTCCGCGTCCGCCGGTCGATCCCGGCCGCGCAGGCGCGGCTCGGAACGGGCATCGTCACCGTCCGCTACGGCGGGTCCTCGAGCGTGCGCCCGCAGGAGGTCCGGCTCCGCGCGGCGGAGAACCGCGCCCGCCTCGACGTCGACCGCATCTCGCTCGACGGTCGCTCGCTCGACGTCCGCGGCACGCTCACGCGCCGCGTGAGCGGCATCGTGAGGCTGGAGATCTCCTACCAGGACGAGACGGGGGCGCCGTCGACGTGGACGGCGCGGGCGCGCATCGGCGAGGACGGGGCCTGGAGGGTCGAGGATGCCCGGGTGCCGCCCGAGGTCGCGGTCGCGGGCGGCTCGCTCAGCGTGCTCTTCACCGGCGACTTCGGCCCCCGCGTCCGCGGCGAGATGGTGACCTACCAGATCGCCCCGGGCCAGACGCGGGAGCCGTAGGCGCTCAGTCCCCGGGCGTTCGCGTCCGTCCGGGCTGCACGGCGTACGAGAGCATCTCGCCGCGCGTCCGGGCCTCGAGGTCCCCGGTGAAGAGGACCGAGAGATAGCCGCCTGCGATCGCCACCTCCGGCGGGACGCGCGCATCGGAGAGGCTCCAGTCGCCCTCGTCGTCGATCTCCGTCTGCGTGCGCCAGGTGCGCGGCGCCCCGGTGGTCTCCTGGTAAGAGACCTCGACCCTCACGACGCCGCTCACCCGGGACGAGACCGAGCCGTCGACGTCGAGCCCACCGGCGTCGAGGCGGATGCGGTCGACGTCGAGCCGCGCCTTGCGCCGCGCCGCGCGGAGCCGGACCTCCTGCGGCCGGGTCGTCCTGCTCCCCGGGTACGCGATCGTCACGATGCCGGTGCCCTTGCGCGCCTGAGCGGCCGGGATCCGGTGTCGGAAGCGGACGTGGTCGAAGGCGCCGTCGGCGGAGCGGACGGGGGTCTCGAACTCGGTCGTGCGCCCGGCGGCGCGGAACGAGACCTCGACCTCCCCGTCGGCGCGCGACGTGATCGGGGCGAGGACGTCGAGCCGGCGGTCGGACCGCTCGACCTCGGCGCGGCTCACCCGGAGCTTCGCCGGGAAGAGGTACCCCGGCGCGCCCTCGACGGGCGGGACGGCGGCCGGCGCGACCGGCGGAGCGGGGGCCGGCACGACGACGGGCGCGGGCGCCGGAGCGGTCACCGGCGGCGGTGGCGGAGGAGGCGCCGGCACGTGGACGGCGCGCCAGGCGAACGCGACGTCGTCGCGGGCGGTGTCGTTGACGAGCGCGACGGCCGCGTCGAGCGCGTCCCGCGCCGAGAAGGGCACGACGAGCTCCCAGGTGCTCGTCCCGCCGCCGGCCGCGACGCGGCGCATCGCCACGACCGTCCGCGCCGTCGTCGCGGTGCTCGCGCGGACGAGCACGCGCGGGGCGTGCGCGAGGTCGGAGGGCGCCCGGACGAGCAGCCGGAGCCGCTCCCCGTCGGCGGTGGGCCGGGCGGTGCGGCGCACGGACGCGTACCGGGCCGTGAGGTGGTCGAGCGTCGCCGGCCGCCACCCCGTGTCGGGCGCCGAGGGGCCGACCGACGCGCCCGTCAGCCCGCCCGGCGCCGTGGGGAAGCCGGGAGCCGTGAGGATCCTCTCGACGTACGCCGGCCAGGCCGTCGGATCGAGCGCCTTCCACGCGTAGCGGCGGAACTCGGTCGCGAGGCTCGTCCCCTCCGCGGCGAGCTCGTCCTCGAGCGCCTCGACGTGCACGAGGCCGTCGGAGCCGCTCACGCCGCCGTCGCACCGGTCCGGGCAATAGTCCTTCTCGAAGCGCGCGAACGCGTTCGCGACGACGCGGGGGCCGACCGCCTGCGCGAGGTGGGCGACGAAGAGCCAGCGACCGTACCCGAGCCCACAGGCGCGACCGCCCCAGCTGCCGCGCGTGCACGTGATCGGCACGCGGAAGTCGTGGAGCCCGTTGGTGAGGAGCGGGCTGCCGTCCGTCGACAGCTCCTCCGCCCACGCGGCGGTGCTCTCGGTGAGCCACCCGCTCACCCCCTCGCCGGCCTCCTGGGGGGTGACGTAGGCGCTCTGCAGGACGTGCATCAGCTCGTGCGACGCGCCCTTCGCGGTGTGGAGCGTCGATCCGCCCGGGTCCATCGAGAACCACGCCGCGTGCGGCGGCCGCGGATCGCGGACGGTCTGCGCGCCGCCCTCGCCGGGGAGATCCTCGAAGTAGATGTCGGTGAGGCCGTCGCGGTCGGCGGCGGGGACGTCGAGCGGGTCGGAGAGCGCGTCGCTGCGAGGCGCGCGCATCCCGACGTCCGGGACCCCGCCGGCGCCGTGCACGAGACGCCGGTACGCCCGCTCGGCGCCCTCGAGAGCCGCGTCGACGTGTGAGCCGAGGCCCGCGCCCACGGGGTAGTGCACCCGGAAGTGCGCGGAGTCCTTCGTCGCGCCGCCGACGCTCGGGCGGGCGTGCGCCGCCGGAGCGGCGAGCGAGGCGAACGCGGCGAGCACGGCCCCGAGAGCTGCGCCGCGCACGCGGACGTCGTGGTGTCCGGGGAAGATGCCGTCCTCCTCGTTCGCGTGCGCCCCGAACCTAACGGACGACGAGCGCCGGCGTGCCGCACCCGGCGGACGCGGCCCCCGCCGGTCTGCGAGGCTGGGTGCGTGACCTTCGCACCCGACGACCTCCTCAGCGACGACGCCGTGCAGGCCGCGGTCGGCGCCCTCGCCGCCCGGAACAGCCACCACCTCGAGGGCATGAGCGAGGAGGAGCGCCAGCAGGCGCTCCAGCACTGGCTGGAGCTCGTGACCGACGTCCTCACGGCCGCCCGGGCGACGCTCTCCGACGAGGGCGGCGCTCCGCAGATGCCGTCCGTCGAGGGGCTGCCGGGCCGCGCGGTCATCGTCCTCCAGGACGCGGGCGGCGAGGACGTCACGGTCCACGCGACCTTCCACCCCGAGCTGCAGGACCTCGGCAGCGGCGAGATCGGCGGGACCCCCGCGCAGATCACCGCGGTGATGCTCCTCGAGCAGCTCGGCGGAGAGGGCGACGACGAGGTCCCGGACGTCGAGGGACCGCTCCAGTAGCGCCGCGGGCGCTGGACGGACATCCGATGTCGGTCGCGCGCCGACCTGCCGACAACTTCGGAGTGCCCCTCGTGCCCGATCCCCCCGCCCGCTGCACGGCGTGCGACGCGACGTGGAACAGCGCCGCGATGGTCGACGGCCTCCGCCTCCTGAAGTCGTGCCCGAGGTGCGGAGGCGGGACGATCGCGTTCCGCGATGACGTCGTCACCGCCGCGCCGGGTTCCGGGCCTGCCGCGACCGACCTCGACGCGGTCGCCCCGCACCGCGCGCTCGGCACGCCGCGGCTCGGCTGAGCCCGAGCCGGCTCAGCCCTCGCCGTCGTCGCTCTCCGCGCCGGGAGAGGAGTCCCCCTCCTCGAAGCCCGGGCACTCGAGGACCGGGATCGGCGGGTACTTCCGGAAGCGCTCGTCGGTCGCCGAGCGGCGGCAGAGCGTGAACACCGAGCCGCGGCCGCTCCGTACGACGCGTTGATGGACGCACAGGTTGCAGAGGCCGGCTCCGGGAACGGACATCGCGGCTCGAAGGGTCGCACGCGACGGCCCGACGAGGTTCGTTGCGCGAGCAACTAGACTGGGTGCGAGTGGTGACGTTCCGAAGACTCCTCGGCTTCCTGCGGCCGCACCGGGCGGGGGTCGTCCTCTCGGCGATCCTCGCGGCCTGCGCGATGGTGATGACCGTCGCGATCCCCTGGCTCACCGGCCGGGCGGTCGACGGCCTCGAGCGCGGCGACCGCGACGAGCTCGTCCTCCTCGGCGTCCTCGTCGGCGTCGCGGGTCTCCTCCGCCTCCTCCTCACCGTCGCGCGGCGACTCATCGCCGGACGCGTCGCGCTCGGCGTCGAGCTCGATCTCCGCAACCGCCTCTACGGCCACCTCCTCTCGCTCGAGCTCGGCTTCTTCGACCGCCACCAGACGGGCCAGCTCATGTCCCGCGCGACGGTCGACCTCCAGGCGGTCCGCTTCTTCCTCGGCTACGGGCTCGTCTTCATCATGCAGTCCGCGCTCACGATCGTCCTCGCCTCGGTGGCGATGACGATCACGGACCCGGCTCTCGCCGCGCTCTCGCTCATCCCGCTCCCCTTCGTCGTCCTCGTCGCCTCGCGCTACGGGACGCGTGCCCGGCCCGCGCTCCAGGAGGTCCAGCAGCGGCTCGCGGAGCTCACCGCCGACGTCGAGGAGAACATCGGCGGCGTCCGCGTCGTGAAGTCCTTCGCGCGCGAGGACCACCAGCTCGACCGCTTCACCGACGGGGTCGGCCGCGTCTTCGGCCAGTCGATGGTCTCGACGCGCCTGCAGGCGTTCTACAACCCGCTCATCGGCTTCCTGCCGCAGATCGGCCTCGCGACCGTGCTCCTCGTCGGAGGCACGCGCGTCATCGACGGGAGCCTCACGACCGGCGAGTTCACCGCCTTCTACGTCTACCTCCTCATGCTCCTCGGGCCGATGCGGACGCTCGGGGTCATGCTCGGGATGGCGCAGCGCGCCACGGCCTCGGGCGCGCGGCTCTTCGAGATCCTCGACCGGGAGCCGCGGATCGTCACGCCGGCGCAGCCACGCCCGCTGCCCCAGGGCGGCGGGGCCGTCGAGCTGCGCGACGTCACGCTGTCCTACGAGGGGACGTCGACCCCCGCCCTGCGCGGCGTGAGCCTCGCGATCGCCCCGGGGCGCACGGTCGCGCTCGTCGGCGCCACGGGCTCGGGGAAGACGACGCTCGTCCAGCTCCTCCCCCGGCTCTACGACCCGCAGGAAGGTGCGGTCCTCGTCGACGGCGTGGACGTCCGGGAGCTCGACGCGGAGTCGCTGCGGCGGCAGATCGCGATCGTCACGGACGACCCGTTCCTCTTCAGCGCGAGCGTCCGCGACAACATCGCCTACGCGCGCCCCGAGGCGAGCGACGAGGAGGTCGAGCAGGCCGCCCGCCGGGCGCAGGCCCACGACTTCATCGGCGAGCTGCCCGACGGGTACGGGACCCGCATCGGGGAGCGCGGGCTCACGCTCAGCGGCGGGCAGCGCCAGCGCATCGCCATCGCGCGAGCCTTCCTCGCGGATCCGCGGATCCTCGTGCTCGACGACGCGACGAGCGCCGTGGACGCGACGACCGAGCGCGCGATCAAGGACGCCCTGCAAGAGGTGATGACGGACCGCACGACGATCGTCATCGCCCACCGGCTCTCGACGATCGCGCTCGCCGACGAGATCGTCGTCCTCGAGGACGGCGCCGTCGCCGCACACGGCACGCACGACGAGCTGCTCGACCAGTCGGACCTCTACCGCGAGATCGTCGAGAAGGGGCTGCCGGACCAGGTCTTCCTCACGCGCAAGCCCCGCGAGCGGGAGACGGCGGGCCTGTGAGCGCCCCCGAGCCACCCGCGGTCCCGCCCTCGCGCCGGGAGGAGATCCGCCGGCGCATCCGGCAGACGTCCGGCCGCGGACGCAAGCTGCGAGGCGTCCTCGTCCTCCTGCGCCCCTACCGGACGCGGGTGATCCTCATGTTCGTCGCGCTCGTCGCGGCGACAGCGGCGGCGCTCGCGCCCGCCCCGCTCGCGCAGCGCGCGATCGACGACGGCATCCTCGCCGGCGACAAGGGGACGCTCACCCTCATCGTCGTCATCTTCGTCGTGAGCGCGCTCGTCAACTGGGGCGCGACGTACGCGCAGACCTACCTCACCGGCTGGATCGGCCAGCGCGCGCTCCAGGACCTGCGGATGACGATGTTCCGCCACCTGCAGTCCCAGCCGGTCGCGTTCTACGAGCGCCGGCCCGCCGGCGTCCTCATCTCGCGGATGACCAACGACGTCGAGGCGCTCAACCAGCTCGTCACGACGAGCGTCGTCACGCTGTTCAGCGCGAGCCTCACGCTCCTCGGCGCGGCGGTCATCCTCCTCACGTTCGACGTCGGGCTCGCCCTCCTCGTCTTCCTCGTCTTCCCGGTCCTCGCCCTCGGCTCGTTCGCGTTCCGGATCGCGAGCGCCGACGCCTACAAGCGGACCCGCGAGACGATCGCCGCCATCTCCGGCGCGCTCCAGGAGTCGCTGTCGGGCATCCGGGTCGTCCGCTCGCACGCCCAGGAGGGGCGCCACCGCGCGGAGTTCGACGTGCTCAACGAGCGCAACCGCGAGGCGAACATGACGACCGTCCACCTCAACGCGGCGTACTTCCCGGCGGTCGAGTTCGTCAGCGCGCTCGCGACCGTGGGGATCCTCGTCTACGGCGGGTTCGAGGTTCTCGACGGCGACCTCACGATCGGCATCCTCGTCGGCTTCATCGCGGCCCTCAACTCGTTCTTCGACCCGATCGGCCAGCTCTCGCAGGTCTACACGACCTACCAGTCCGGCATGGCGGCGCTCGACAAGATCTTCGAGCTCCTCGACGAGGAGCCGGACATGCGCGACGCGCCCGACGCCGTCGACCTGCCGGACCCGCTGCGCGGGGAGATCGCCTTCGACGGCGTCACCTTCGCGTACCGCAAGGACGGCGGCGAGGTCGTGCACGCGCTCGCCGGCGTCGACCTCACGATCGCCCCGGGTGAGACGGTCGCGCTCGTCGGGGCGACCGGCGCCGGGAAGTCGACGTTCGCGAAGCTCGTCGCCCGCTTCTACGACCCCACGGAGGGCAGCGTCCTCGTCGACGGCGTCGACCTCCGCGGCGCGCGGATCGCCTCGCTGCGCCGACAGCTCGGCATCGTGCCGCAGGAGGGCTTCCTCTTCAGCGGGACGGTCGCCGACAACATCGCCTTCGGCCGGCCGGGCGCGACGCGCGAGGACGTCGAGGAGGCCGCCCGCACCGTCGGCGCCTGGGACTTCGCCGCGCGTCTCCCCCACGGACTCGACACCGAGGTCGGCGAGCGCGGCGTGCAGCTCTCCGCGGGCCAGCGCCAGCTCGTCGCCTTCGCGCGCGCTCTCGTCGCCGACCCGCGTGTCCTCATCCTCGACGAGGCGACGGCGAACGTCGACCTCCGCACCGAGACGCGGCTCGAGGAGGGGCTGCGCCACCTGCTCGAGGGCCGGACCGCGATCGTCATCGCGCACCGCCTCTCCACGATCCGGCAGGCCGACCGCATCGTCGTCCTCGACGGCGGCCGCATCGCGGAGCAGGGCACGCACGAGGAGCTCCTCGAGGCGGGCGGAGCGTACTCGCGCCTCTACCGCGCCTGGGCGGAGCAGGCAGCGGCCTGATCTCGCCGGGCGGACTTTGCACGTTGACGGTCAGGTCTGCCCGTCAACGTGCAAAGTCTCGGCCCGCGGGCGCTCTCCGGCGACGAACAGCCGTTCGCGTCGACGCCTGACGGAACGCTCCCCCGCCGCTTGCTATCGTCCTGCGGGCCGACGCTCCACGGCGTCGCATTGCCGGATGGTGTAACGGCAGCACGCCTCGCTCTGGACGAGGTAGTCTAGGTTCGAATCCTAGTCCGGCAGCTTCCCGACGCGGCCCCACGGGCCGCGTTCGTCGTTCCCGGACGAGCCTCCTCCACCTGCGAGACTGAGCGCGCCCGCCCCTCGCGGCCCGTACTCCTCGCGTGCGCACGCTCGTCATCTCCGACCTCCACCTCGGCTCGCGTCTGCAGCGCGACGTCCTGCGCCGGGAGGCGCCGCTCGAGGCGCTCGTGGCGGCCCTCGAGAACGTCGACCGGCTCGTGCTCCTCGGCGACGTCATCGAGATGCTCGAGGGGCGTCCGCGGGCCGCGTTCGACGACGCGGAGCCGGTCCTCCGGCGGCTCGGCGCCGCGATGGGCCGCGAGCGGGAGATCGTCGTCGTGCCCGGCAACCACGACCACCGTCTCGTCCGCCGCTGGGTGCGCGGCCGGGCGGAGCTCGGCAAGGCGCTCACGCCTGCGGCCCGGGTGGCGACGTCGAGCTCCCCGGCGCTCCTCGCGGTCGCCCAGGCCCTCAAGCCCGCGCGGGTGCGCGTCCACTACCCGGGCTTCTGGCTCGCCGACGGGGTCTACGCCCACCACGGCCACTACGTCGACCGCGAGCTGCTCCTCGCCTCGCGCGCGACGGGCGCCGAGGTGCCCGCGGGCGAGGAGGGCGCGGCGCCGAGGCTCGCCGAGCCGCGCGCGTTCGCCGAGGTCGAGGCCGATCAGCGCCCCGAGGACTACGAGCGCGGGCTCGGCGCGACCTTCGCCGCCGTCCAGGTCGCGCTCGGATCGACGCTGCCACGCGGGGTGAGCGCCGCGATCGACCGGGCGGCCGCCCTCGCCCGGAACGCCGGCATGGTCGCGGGACCCGCCCTCGACGCCGCGCTCCCCTCCCCCGTCCTCGCGCCGTTCAGCTCCGGCCTCCTCGGGCAGCAGTTCCGGCGTGCCGGGCTGCCCGCCATGGCGACCGCGATCGCCCGCCTCGGGATCGACGCGGACGTCGTCGTCTTCGGGCACCTCCACCGCGCCGGCCCCCTCCCCGGGGACCCGCGCGCCGACTGGCGCCCGCTGCGCGGTGGACCGCGCCTCCTCAACACCGGCTCGTGGGTCCACGAGCCGCTCCTCCTCGCCGGCGCCAAGGCCGGTCACCCCTACTGGCCGGGTGCCGCCGTGCGCATCGACTCCCGCGGTCGCGCCCGGACCGTCACGCTCCTCGACGACGTCGACCTCGGCTGAGCGCCGGGCGACGACGACGCCGCCTCGGCGGCGCACGGCGTCCCGATGGTCAGAGCGCGCTCGCGCCGTTGCCGGCGGGGCCCGAGAAGTGCTGCATGATGCGCTCCTCGAGCCCGGGATCGAGGACGAGCAGCACCTCGTCGCCGCTCTCGATGACCGTGTCCGCCTTCGGGACGAAGCCCTCGCCCTGCCGCAGGACGCTGATGATGAGCGATCCCTCGGGGAGCCGGACGTCCTTCACCGCCGAGCCGGCGGCCGGCGCGTCGGGCGCGACCTCGATCTCGATGATCTCGAGCTTCTCCGCGTGGAGGTCGAGGAGGTGGACGAGGCCGTAGCTCGGCACCTCGTGCTCGATGAGGCGGAGGATGAGGTCCGTCGCGCTCACGATCGGGCTGACGCCGAGCAGCTCGAACCACTGCCGGTTCCGCGGGTTGTTGACGCGGGCGATGATGCGGTCGCAGAGGTACTTCTCCTTCGCGACCTGCGAGATGAGCATGTTGTCCTCGTCGTCGCCCGTCACGGCGATGACGAGCTCGGCGCGCTGGATGCCGGCGCGCTCGAGGACCCACAGCTCCGTCGCGTCGCCGTACTGGACGGCGTGCTCGAGCTCCTGCTCGATCGTGAGGTAGCGGTCGCGCCGCTCCTCGATGAGCGTCACCTCGTGACCCTTCGCGATGAGCTCGCGGGCGAGGTTCCAGCCGACCTTGCCGGCGCCGCAGATGAGGACGTACACGCTCAGACCACCTCGTCGAGGGCCCGCTCGAACATCTCGACCGCGACCTTCGTCGGGGAGATCGTCCGCACGCCCTGCTCCTGGTACCACGTCGCACGTGCGGGGTCCATGACGCGCGCGATGACGTGCTCGACGTCGAACCGGCGCTGCGCGATCTGGGAGATGATGATGTTCGTGTTGTCGCCGTTCGTCGAGGCGATGAACACGTCCGCGTGCTCGATCCCCGCCTCGAGGAGCGCCTCGATCTCGATCGCATGGCCGACCGTGAACCGGCCGCCCGCCTCCTCCCACGTCGTGTCGAGGCCGGCGTCGAGGCGCTCGTGGCTGAGCGGGTCCTCGTCGAGGACCGAGACGTCGTGCCCGGCGGCGAGGGCGGAGCGGGCGACGGCCGAGCCGACGCGACCTGCCCCGACGATGAGGACGAACATGGACGGTGAGCCTAGCGGGCGGGGCCGCCGTTCCCGCCACCGGAGACGGAGGGGTCGTCGGCGGGCGCCGCCGTGAGGATCACCTGGCACGGCGCCTTCTCGAGGACGTAGCGCGTCGCGGCGCCGACGAAGTTGTCCCGAGGGCCGCCGCGACCGCCGAGGAGCGCGCCCCCGCGGATGCGCGAGGGCTCCTCCGCCGCGAGGACGATCGCCTCCACCCCGCGGCGCCGCGCCTCGTCGATGATCCCCTGGCCGAGGCGCCGCGCCCGCACGGTCGCCGTCTCGACCGAGACGCCCTCGTACTCCTCGCCGACCGCCTTCGCGCGCCGCAGGGCCGCGCGCGCCTTCTCGAGCTCCGCGTCCGGGATCCGGGCCTCCAGGGGCAGCGCGAGCGGGATCTCGATGACGTAGATCGCCTCGATCGTCGCCCCGCGCTCGTCGGCGAAGTCGTCGTGCCAGTTCCCCGCCAGCCGACCCGCCGTCTGGACGATGTCGTCGTCGAGCGGGGTCCCCGTCACCGGCACGAGGATCGACCCGTACTCCCCCGCCTCCGCGCCTTCCGTGCCGCTGAGGGCCTCGGCGGGCACCGTCACCCGGCGGGTGATCGACTTGCCCTCCGACCGCCGGTAGACGACGTAGAGGAGGACGCCCGTCACCATCCACCCGGACCCGACCCAGCGCGCATCCGAGTGGAACGCGACGACGGTCGCCCAGGTCGCCGCGGAGAGCACCGCCCCCATGACCGCCGGTACCGGGATGTCGCGGTTGCGCACGCGCACGTTGACCGGGATGCGGAAGAGCCGGGGCTTGTCGGGCTCCCGGACGCGCAGCACGACGATCGAGACGTGCGCGATCGTGAGGCCGAGGAGCGCGCCGAAGGCGTAGATCCCGACGAGCATGTCGATGTCGCGCGCCGCCGCGAGGCCGCCCGCGATGACCGCCCCGCACGCGATCGCGACGAACGGGGTCGACCGCGTCGGGTGCAGCCGCCCGAGCGACGAGGGGATCTGGCGGTTCGTCGCCATGTTGTACGAGAGCCGCGAGAGGCCGAGCATCGCGTTGCTCGCCGCGGCGACGAGCGTGAGGACCGCGGCCGCCGCGACGGCGTAGGTGAGGCCGTCGGCGAGCCACTGCTGCTCGAAGGCCCGCGTGATCCCGAGCACCGGCGCCTCGAGGTTGTCGGCGGCGAGACCGGTCTGACCGCCCACGACCGGCAGCGCCGTGAGCGCGACGAGCGAGATGCCGACGTAGACGACGAGGACGGTCCCCGTCGCGCTCATGACGAGACGCCGCAGCCCGTGACGACGGACGCCGACCTGCCCGGCGAGGCCGCTCGCCGACTCGAGGCCGGTGAAGACGACGGCGGCGACCCCGAGCGCGAACGCCGCGTCCTCCCACGAGGGCGCGGTGCCGAGGTCGATCGGGTCCAGGAGGAGCTGCGGATCGAAGAAGACCGCGAGGCCGACGACGATGAGGACGAGCTGGAGCGCGACGTCGGCGACGACGAGCATCCCGGTCTTCACGCCCCGGCCCGGCGCGCCCCCGCGGATGCTCCGCGCGGCGACGTAGCCGACGACGAGCAGGGGGACGAGCACCTCCCCCGCCCCGTGGTCGAGCGGCGACCAGAAGGCCCCGGCGTAGTGCGCCGCGCTGAGCGACGTGACCGCGATGAGGATCGTGTAGTCGAGGAGGATCGCCCAGCCCGCGACGAAGCTCATGAGCTCGTTGAAGGCGTAGCGGGCGAACACGGAGGCGCCCGCGCGGTCCTGGTGGAGCGAGGCGCCCTCGACGTAGGTGAGCGTGGCGAGCGCGAAGAGGACCGCCGCGCCGAGGAAGACGACCGGCGTGAGGCCGAGCGCGTAGCCGGCGACGACGCCGAGCGCGAAGTAGACGGCGCTCGTGAGCGCGGTGTAGACGACCGAGAAGAGCGCCGGGGACCCGAGCCCGCGCTGGAGGAGGCGGTCCGCGGCGACGCCCGCCCGGTCGGCGGCCTCGAGCGCCGCCTGCGGCGCGCCGCCGCCCTCGTCCGGGCCGGTGCCGGCGCGGCCGTCGCCCATCACGCGCCCCGGCGGCTCACGTAGAGCCGCCCGCCGCCCGCCGCCGCGAAGAGCAGCCCGAGGAGGATGCCCAGCGCGAACGGGCCGCCGCCGCGCGCGATCGTCGAGACGAGCATCGCGAGGCCGAGGACGAGGAGGATCGCGGACGTCGTCCTCGTCGCGGCGCGATGGACCTCGCGGGTCTCGGGCATCGATCGGAAGGCTACTGCCGGGGGCTGCCGGGGACCGCCGCCGCCCGCGCCTCAGCGGCGGGCGACGCGCCGCCCGCCGGCCACCGCGTCGGCCGGGTCGCTGTGGATGATGACGCGGCAGGGCCGCTCCGTGAGGACGGTCTCGAGCGTGCGGTTGAACACCGTCCCCCCGACGCCGCGCGGCGGGAGCGGGAGCACGATCGCCCGGGCTCCGATCCCGCGCGCCTCGTCGACGATGAGCCGCCCCGCCTGGCCGGGACGGACGCGGGCGACGTGGCCGGTGACGCGGCGACCCGCCCGGAGCTTCGCCTGCTCGATGATCGCCTGCGCGGCGAGCTCCGCCTCGGGCAGCTCGTCGTCGAGCGGCGAGCTCGACGGCACGTCGATCGTCACGAGGACGTGGATGCCGCGGCGCCGGCGCGCCGCGACCTTCTGGGCCATCGCGATCGCCCCCGGCCGGTAGCGGCGGCTGTCGAAGTGGACCAGGACGCTCTCGTACTCGGCCTCGTGCTCGACGATCGGCCCCTCGACCGCCACCTTCTTCGTCGTCGTGAGGTCGAGGCCCTGGAGCCGGCGGTAGGCCGCGAAGAGGACCGCGCCGAGCGCGATCCAGCCGCCGCCGACCGCGAGGATCTCGAGGTTGAGCACGGTGACGATGAGGAAGGCGAGCGCCGTCCCGGCCCCGCCGATCACCGCCGTGAGGGGCACCCGGGTGCCGCGCAGCCGGACGTTCCAGGGGCTCTCGTACGGCCTCGGGGCGTCCGGCAGCAGCCGGCGCAGCGCGAGCAGGGAGACGTGCGCGACGGTGAACGACAGCATCGCGCCGAACGCGTAGACGTTCGCGAGGAACAGCGCGTCCCCCGGCAGGAGCGCGAGCGACGCGACGAGCCCGGCGATGACGAGCCCGAGCCAGGGCGTCCCGTAGCCGCGGTGGAGGCGGCGCAGTGCGTCGGGGACCTGCCGGTGCATGCCCATCGCGAGGACGAGACGGCTCACGCCGGCGAGCGCCGCGCTCGCCGCGAGCAGGAGGATCGTCGCCGCCAGGAGCCCGACGTAGACCTCCGCGGCCCCTCCGGCGACGCCGAGGTCGAGCGCCTCGACGACGCCGAGCATCGGCTCGCCGGCGACGCCGCCCTCGTCCTCGGAGCGCCCGAGGAGCGTGAACGCCTCCCCCGTCGACGGATCGCGCTCGACGGGCAGCGCGCTGAGGGCGACGACCGGGAGCGTGAAGAAGATCGCGAAGACCGCGAGCCGGACGCGCCCGAGCGCGGCGGGGATCGTCGCCGCCTCGTCCTCGGCCTCGGCGGCGAGGTTCGAGACCACCTCGACCCCGGTGTAGGCGATCATCCCGATCGGGATCGCGAGGAGGAAGTCCTCCCACGCGGGGGCGTCGCCGAGGTCGATGTTGTCGACGAGCGTCTCCGGCGACAGCACGAGGACCGCCCCGAGCCCGACGAGGAGGATCTGCGTGAGGAAGTCGACGACGGCCACGGCGATCCTCGCCCGCGGCGGCTCGCTGAGGCCGCGCACGCTCACCGCGACGAGGACGACGACGATCGTCACGCCGGCGATGACGTCCCCCGGCGAGGAGCGCAGCGGCTCCCACACGAGCCACCCGAGGTAGTGCGGGATGAAGAAGGCGCAGATCGCCACCGTCATCACGTAGGTGAGGAGCTGGGCCCAGCCGGCGAGGAACGAGACGAGCTCGTTGAAGGCGCGACGGGCGAAGCTCGACGAGCCGCCGGCCTCCGGGAACATCGCCGTCGCCTCCGCGTAGGTCGCGGCGGTGCAGACGAAGAGCAGCCCCGTGACGAGGAAGACGACCGGGGTGAGCCCGAGCGCGAGCCCGGCGATGATGCCGAGCGCGTAGTAGATCGACGATCCGGCGCTCCCGTAGGCGGTCGAGAACAGCGCGTTCGTCCCGAGCACGCGCTGAAGGCCCTGGAGTCGCCGTTCGGCCATCCGGCGCCGCAGTGTACGCCTGAGGGAGGCCGCTCACGCACGGGGGCGGCCACTCCGGCCGCCCCCGGTCCTGCATCGCTGCGTCGGCGCCGATCAGGTGATGATCGGGATGATGAGGATCGCGACGATGTTCGCGACCTTGATCATCGGGTTGATCGCGGGCCCCGCCGTGTCCTTGAACGGGTCGCCGACGGTGTCGCCGGTGACGGAGGCCGCATGGGCCTCGGAGCCCTTGCCGCCGAACTCGCCGTCCTCGATGAGCTTCTTCGCGTTGTCCCACGCGCCGCCGCCCGCGGTCATCATCACCGCGAAGAAGAAGCCGACGACGATGACCCCGATGAGGAGGCCGCCGAGCGCCTCGATGTCGATGATCCCGATGATGAGGGTGACGAAGATCGGGATCATCGCCGGGAGGATCATCTCGCGCTGCGCCGTCTTCGTGACGAGGTCGACGCAGGTCGCGTAGTCGGGCTGGTCGGTGCCGTCCATGATGCCCGGCTTCTCGCGGAACTGCCGGCGCACCTCCTCGACGACCTCGCCGCCGGCGCGGCCGACGGACTCCATCGACAGCGACGCGAAGAGGCAGGTCATCATGCCGCCCACGATGAGGCCGATGAGGACCTCGGGATTCACGAGCGAGAAGTCGAGGGTGGCGGGGTCGATGCCGCCCCGTTCCTCCAGCTCGAGCGTGAACGCCGCGAAGAGGACGACGGCGGCGAGCACCGCCGAGCCGATCGCGTAGCCCTTCGTCACCGCCTTCGTCGTGTTGCCGACCGCGTCGAGCGGGTCGGTGACGTTGCGGACGTCCTCGGGCAGCTCGGCCATCTCGGCGATGCCGCCCGCGTTGTCGGTGATCGGACCGAACGCGTCGAGCGCGACGATGACGCCGGTGAGCGAGAGCTGGGCGACGACCGCGATGCCGATGCCGTAGATGCCCTCGAAGCCGCCGCCGGCGATCTTCCACGAGGTCCACACGCCGAGCACGAGGACGAGCGCGGGGAGCGCGGTCGCCTGCAGGCCGGACGCGAGGCCCTGGATGATGTTCGTCGCATGGCCGGTCTGCGAGGCCCGTGCGGTCTTCTTCACCGGGCCGAAGCGCGTCGACGTGTAGTAGTCGGTGATGAGGAACAGGAGCGCGGTGACGCCGAGCCCGATGAGCGAGCAGAGGTAGAGGTCGCCCACCGACGGGATCGTCGTGCCCGCCGCCGCGTCGGCGAACGAGAGGTCACCGACGATCGCGTCGGTGACGGGGTAGAACGCCGCGGCGGAGATGAGGCCCGAGACGATGAGGCCGCGGTAGAGCGCCCCCTCGACGTTGTCGCTCGAGGTGCGGACGAAGAACGTCCCGATGATCGAGCCGATGATCGCGACGCCGCCGAGGACGAGCGGATAGACCGCGACGGCGCTCGTGTCGCTGAACGTGAGGACGCCGAGGAACATGACCGCGACGACCGTCACGGCGTAGGTCTCGAAGAGGTCGGCGGCCATGCCCGCGCAGTCGCCGACGTTGTCGCCGACGTTGTCGGCGATGACCGCCGGGTTGCGCGGGTCGTCCTCGGGGATGCCCGCCTCGATCTTGCCGACGATGTCGGCGCCGACGTCGGCGGCCTTCGTGAAGATGCCGCCGCCCAGCCGGGCGAACACCGAGATGAGCGACCCGCCGAAGCCGAGGCCGATGAGCGCCTCGACGGCCTCCTTGTCGCTGCGGTCGGCGAACTCGGTGAGGATGCCGTAGTAGCCGGCCGTGCCGAGGAGCGCGAGGCCGACGACGAGCAGGCCGGTGATCGCGCCGCCGCGGAAGGCGACGTCGAGCGCCGGCGAGATGCCGCCGCGTGCGGCCTCGGCCACGCGTGCGTTCGCGCGGACGGAGACGTTCATGCCGATGTAGCCGGTGGCGCCGGAGAGGACGCCGCCGAGCACGAAGCCGATCGCGACGTAGCCGTCCTGGATGAAGATGAGGGCGACGGCGAGGACGACGCCGACGATCGCGATCGTCGTGTACTGGCGGTTCAGGTAGGCGCGGGCGCCCTCCTGGACCGCGCCGGAGATGCGCTGCATCTCCTCGTTGCCGGGGGACAGGGCGAGCAGGGAGCGTGTCGTCAGCACGCCGTAGACGACGGCGAGGGCCGCGCAGACGAGCGCGACGATCACCCCCTGGTCGGTCAGGAAGTCGCTCAAGGTTCCTCCACTCCTCTCGATGGGGTCGTATGCCACGCGGGACATCGACCCACGGTGCCCTCACGCGACGAGCCCACGGGGAACTCGACCGGGCACCGAACCGCGTGACCGGCCCTTCCCCCCTGAGCAGGGCGAGCCTAACCGGCATCGCCGGTCGCATGTGCAGGATTTCGTGGAGGTGGGCGCCGGCCTACTGGCCGGGCACCCAGAGGCGGCCGCTGCCCTGGGCCGGACCCGGACCCTCGCCGCCGCCCTGCGACCCCCCGGCCGGGGGACCCTGGGACGCGCCGGGCTGCTCCCCCGCGCCGGCCCCGGACTCCTGTCCGCCGAGCTGCACGTAGGCCATCTGGAGCTGCGACAGGGCATCGCGGATCTGCTTGCCCTCCTCGCCGAGCTCCTCGTCCACGAGCACGAGGAGCGAGCGCGCCCCGTCGATCGCGAGCTTGAGCTGCTGCAGGTCGCGCTCGTCCTCGCTGTTCGGGACGAGGCCGGCCTTGCGGCCGGCGAGGTTGACGAGCGAGACGAGCGTCTGCACGACGACGTCCTCGACGCGGAGCTGCTTCACCTGCTGCTCGTAGGCCGCGCGGAGCTCCTCCTCCGTCGGCTGGCTCTGCTCTCCGCCGCCCGCACCGGGCGGGAAGGGGGGCTGGCTGCTCATCTTGCCGGTGCCTCCTCGTGATCGGGGTCGGACGTGGCGGCAGGGGCGCCGCCTCCGTACGTCGCCTCCGTCTCCGCGACCGCGGCGGCGAAGGCCTCCTCCATCGTCGCACCTGCGGCGATGAGGTCGCGCTGACGCTGCGCGCCGTTGCGCTCGGGGAGCGCGTCGTCGCGGATCCCGAGCTCGCTGCGGACGGGCTCGGTCCACGCCCACAGCGCCTCGCGCGCGGCCGGCGCCGGGCGGACGTCGAGGCGCTCGAGGTCGAGCAGCTCGCCGTCCATGCCGTGGCGGATCGCCCGCCACATGTTCTCCTCGACGAGCCGCGGCGGGACGTCGGGCAGCGGGCAGCCCTCGTCCTCGTCGCGCGCCGCCTGGGCGACGCAGGCGACCATGAGGCCCGCCAGCGCCTCGGACTCCGCAGCCGTCGACTGCGCGTCGCAGATCCGGACCTCGACGGTGCCGAAGGAGAAGTGCGGGCGGATCGACCACCAGACCTGCGTGTACTCGACGATCGACCGCGTCCGCACGAGGAGGTCGATGTACTCGGCGTACGCCGCCCACGAGCCGTAGGCGTCGGGCACCCCGCAGCGCGGGAAGGTCTTCGTGAACGCCTGCGTGCGCGCGGAGTGCAGCCCGCTGTCGCGGGCGTCGAGGAAGGGCGAGTTCGCGCTCACCGCGAGGAGCGTCGGCAGGACGGGCCGCAGCCGGTCGCACACCCGGACGGCGCGGTCGGCGCCGCGGACGCCGACGTGCACGTGGAGCGAGAAGGTGTTGTTGCGGCGCGCGACGTACTGCAGCCCCTCGACGACCCGGCGGTAGTGCTCGGTGTCGATGTTCGGCTGCTCGCGGTAGTCGGCCCACGGGTGCGTCCCCTGCGCGCCCAGGCGGACGCCGCGGGTGGCCGCGAGCGCGAAGAGGCGTCGGCGCGAGTCGCGGATGCGCCGCGTCGCGTCCCCGAGGTCCTCCCCGCGCCCCGAGCGGATCTCGATCTCGGAGGCGATGAGCTCGCCGCTCAGGGAGGCGGTGAGCGCCTCGTCGGCGCGCGCGGCCTCGACGAGCTCCTCGTAGCGGGGGACGAGGTCGAGCGTCTCGGGGTGGAGGATCGCGAACTCCTCCTCGAGGCCGACGGTCCCGTCGACCGACGACTCGTAGGCCTGCTGCGCGGCGGCGAGGTCGATCACGTGAGGTAGAAGTACAGCGCGTAGAGCAGGTCGACGGCCGGACTCGACGTGTGGACCGTCACCTCCGGCGGCACCTGCAGCAGGGTCTCGGAGTAGTTGAAGATGATCTTCACGCCCGCCCGGACGAGGTCGTCGGCGAGCGCCTGGGCGGCGGCCGGCGGGACGGCGAGGACGGCGACGACGACGTCCTCCTCGGCGACGACGGCGCGCATCTCGTCGACGGGGCGGACGCGCTGGCCGTTGATCTCCGTCCCGACCTTCGCCGGGTCGGCGTCGAAGATCGCGACCACCTGGAAGCCGTGGTCGGCGAAGATGTCCGAGCTCGCGATCGCCCGGCCGAGGTGACCGGCGCCGAACAGCGCGATGTTGTGCTGGCCGGCGGTGCGCAGGATCCCGCGGATCTGCGAGACGAGGGACTCGACGTTGTAGCCGACGCCCCGCTTGCCGAACTTCCCGAAGCCGCTGAGGTCCCGGCGGATCTGGGTCGAGTTGACGTGCGTGTAGTCGCTCAGCTCCTGGGAGGAGATCGTCTCCTTCCCCATCTTCTTCGCCTGGGTGAGGACCTGGAGATAGCGCGAGAGGCGCGCCGCGACGCCGAGCGACAGCCGCTCGGACGACATCTCGGGGAGGGGTGGATCGCCGAGGGTCATGGAACGTCCCGAAGTCTAGTTGCGGTCCGACCGGGCGAGCCGCGCGGTGATGTCGTCGACGTCCACGAAGTAGTCCGAGAGCTCCTCGCCGTCGAGGCACGTCACCGGGATCCGCTCGAGATAGCGGCGGTGCAGCGCGTCGTCCTCCTCGATGTCCACGGTCTCGAGCACGGCGCCGTGGGCGTGGGCGAGCGGCCGCAGGACGGCGAGGGCGTCGTCGCACAGGTGGCAGCCCTCGCGGACGTACACGGTGATCCGCGGCGCCTCCCGGGCGCCCGTCGTCCCCGGCGCCACGCTCACAGCCCCAGCTCGCCGGTCGCGTACGCGTCGAGCCCGAGCGCGTCCCGGGCGGGGAGGGCGTCGCCGTGGAGGGCGGCCGCCGCGATCATCGCCGCGTTGTCGGTGCAGAGGGCGATCGGGGGCACGCGCAGCTCGAGCCCGAGCCGGGACAGGCGCTCGCGGAGCGGACCGTTCGCCGCGACGCCGCCGCCGATCGCGACGCGGCGCAGGCCGGTCTCGGCGACGCCACGCTCGACGCGGGTCGCGAGGGTCTCGACGATGGCGTGCTGGAAGCTCGCCGCGAGGTCGGCGCGCCGGCGGTGTGCCTCGTCCTCCCCCAGGTCGCGGATCGCGTAGAGGAGCGCGGTCTTGAGGCCGCTGAAGGACATGTCGAGGCCGGCGACCCCGGCCGCGGTCGGGAACGCGAAGGCCGACGGGTCCCCGTCCCGGGCGAGGCGCTCGAGGTGCGGGCCGCCGGGGAAGGGCAGCCCGAGCATGCGGGCGCCCTTGTCGAACGCCTCGCCGGCGGCGTCGTCGAGCGTCCTGCCGAGCACCGTGAAGCCGCGGCGGTCCTCGACGCGGGCGAGGAAGCTGTGGCCGCCGCTCGCGACGAGGCAGAGGAACGGCGGGTCGAACGGCGGATCGCCGTCGACGTGGAGGAAGTTCGCCGCGACGTGGCCCTGGAGGTGGTCGACCGGCGCGAGGGGCAGCTCGCGCACGGCGGCGATCGCCTTCGCGGTCGAGAGCCCGACGAGGAGCGCGCCGACGAGCCCCGGCCCGCGGGTCACCGCGACGAGCGCGACGTCGTCGAGCGTGCGGCCGGCGCGCCGGAGGGCGTCGTCGACGACGACCGTGCACAGCTCGAGGTGCTGGCGCGAGGCGATCTCGGGGACGACGCCGCCGTAGGCGTCGTGGACGCCCTGCGAGGAGATGACGTTCGAGAGGATCTCCGCGTCGGGCGTGACGACCGCCGCGCACGTGTCGTCGCAGCTCGTCTCGATGGCGAGGACGACGTCGCTCATGACGGCGAGGGCATGACGGGGCCGGCGTTCGGGACGTCGTCGAGGCGACCCAGGAGCGTGCCCGGGGTCCGCCACATGATGTAGGCGTCCTCGCCGTTGTCCTGGTAGTAGCGGCGCCGGACGCCGGCGCTGAGGAAGCCGTACTGCTCGTAGAGCCGCAGGGCCGGCGTGTTGCTCTGGCGCACCTCGAGCGTGAAGCGCGCCTCGGGGTCGGTGATGTGCTCTGCGAGGAGCGCGTCGAGGAGCGTCCTGGCGACGCCGGTGCGCTGGTGCACGGGGTCCACGGAGATGTTCATGATGTGCCACACGACGTCGTAGCGGCTGCACACGCAGTAGCCGACGAGCGTCTCCTCCTCCCCGCCGTCCGCGGACCGCCACGCGCCGAGGCACACCCCGCCGGGCTTCGAGAGCTCCAGCACGAACATCGCGAGCGACCACGGCGTCGGGAACGCGCGTCGCTCGATCGCGATGACCTGCGGGAGGTCCTGGTAGCGCAGGCGGCGTACGATCGCGGTCGGCGCGCGGCTCACCGGCCCGCCTCCCGCTCGGCGACCGGGACGGCGTCCGGGGCGCGGACGTACTCCGGTCGCAGGGAGTCCGGATCCTCGAGCGGACCGAGCGTCGTGCCGAGCGCGCAGAGCGCCTGGGCGTCGACGCGATGGCGCGGATCGTCGTCGGGCGGGATCTCGAGCCCGCAGGCGGCGAGGACCTCGCGGTGACGCACCGCACCGTCGCCGACGGCGAGGCAGCCGGGCCCGGCGACGCCGGCGCGCGATGCCGCCTCGGCCGGCGGCACGGCGACGGGACCCGCTGCGGCGGGCCGCCCGGCCGCCGCCGAGGCGTCGTCCGGCCACGAGGCGACGAAGACCTCGCGGCGGCGGGCGTCGAGGCAGGCGAGGACCGGACCCGGGTGCGCGGAGGCGGCGGCGAGCACGGCGAGCGTCGGGACGCCGACGATGCCCGCCCCGGCGGCGTGGGCGAGCGCGCGGGCGGTCGCGACGCCGATGCGCAGGCCGGTGAACGTGCCGGGCCCGACGCCGACGGCGACGAGGTCGACGTCGGCGAAGCGCAGGCCCGCGTCGTCGAGGAGCCGCTGGGCGAGCGGGAGCACCTGCTCGACGTGCCCCGGGCGGTCGCCAGGCGCGGGGACGTCGCGCGCGACCCCCGTGGGGACGCCGTCGCGGGCGAGACCGACGACGGTGTCGGCGGTCGCCGTGTCGAGGCCGAGGACGATCACGCGACGTCCTCCGCGTCGCGGATCGTCACGTCGCGGGCGTCGGCCCCGGCGTGCGCGAGCGTCACCTCGTAGCGCACTCCCGGCAGCGATCCCGCGGCCTCCGGCCACTCGACGAAGGCGATCGTGTCGGCGCCGACGTAGTCGTCGAGGAGCCCCGGGTCCTCCCCCTCGAGCGTCGCGAGGCGATGGAGGTCGAGGTGCGCGACGGGCGGCGTCGTCTCGTCGTAGCGGCGGCCGAGCGTGTAGGTCGGGCTCGTCACCGGGCCGCGGACCCCGAGCGCGCCCGCCGCGCCGCGCACGAAGGTCGTCTTCCCCGCGCCCACCTCGCCCCGCAGGAGGACGACGTCCCCGGGACGCAGCCCACGCGCGAGCTCGGCCCCGAGGGCCTCCGTCTCCGGCGCTGCGGCGGTGCGGACGGTGCGCGTGCGCATCGGACCGGAAGCATACGAACGCGCCCCGCCCGGGTCGGCGGTCCGGCGCCGGGACCCGGTCAGAACCGCTCGGGGATCGTGCGCAGCCGCAGCCCGGCTCCGGAGAGGAGCATCGCGAGGCCGATCCCGAGGACGAGCCGCGCATCGGCGCCCGTCTCGGCGAGCTCGGCCTGCGACGCCTCGCGCGGGGCGTCGCTCACCTCGGGTGCCGGCTCCGGCTCCGGTGCGGGATCGGGCTCCGGATCGGGCTCCGGCCGGGGATCGGGCTCCGGCTCGGGCTCCGGCGCGGGCTCGTCGGTCTGCGGGACCGGCGTGAGCGGGGCGACGGACTCGAGCGGCGGCATCTCCTGGGCGAGCGTCGCGGGGTCGACGGCCTCTCCCGTCGCGTCCTGGGCGAGGGCGGGGGCCGGCACGGCGGCGGCGATGAGGAGCGCGCTGGTGAGCGCGGCGATGGAACGGCGTCCGGTCACGCGATCCGCAAGTCTAGGGAGGAGCCGGACGCGGCCCGGGTCTGCCGCTTGCAGCCCCCCGCTGCGCTACCGTCGCGCGGTGCCGAGCGTCCGGTCCGACACCGCGGCTCGCGGGCTGCCCGCCTTCGTCGCGGCTCTCGAGCGCTCGAGCACCGGGGCCGCCGCCGGACTCGCAGGCGCGACGATGGTGAGCAACGTCGTCCAGCTCGGCTTCACCGTGGCGGTCACGCGGCTCCTCGGCGCCGACGACTACGGCGCCCTCGCCGCGATCGTCGGGCTCTTCCTCATCCTCCTCGTGACCGGTCAGGCGGTGCAGGCCGCGGCCGCTCGCGAGACGGCGCTGGGCGCGCTCGGAGATCCGGTCCGCGCGCGCCGCACCGTGCGAGCGTGGACGCTCCAGATCGCCGGAGCGACCCTCGCGCTCGTCCTCGCCGGGCTCGTGCTGCGGTCGCCGCTCGCCGCACTCGCCGGGACGCCCGAGCACTCGTGGGCCGCCGCCGCGATCCCGGCGACCGGCGGCCTCTGGATGCTCGTCTCGCTGCAGCGCGGGGTCCTGCAGGGACTCCACGCCTACGTCGCCGTGGGGACCTCGCTCATCGTCGAGTCCCTCGGGCGGCTCGTCGTCGGCGTCGGCCTCGTCCTCGCCGGGGCGGGCGTCACCGGCGCGTTCGTCGCGACGCCCCTCACCCTCGGGGTGACGGCGGTGGCGCTCGGGCTCGTCATCTCCCGCCGGCTCGCCGCCGAGGGGGAGCCGGCGGGTGCGCTGCCACGCATCTCGACGCTGCGCGGGCTCGTCTCCGGCGGCTGGGTCCCGATCGCCGGGCTGCTCCTCCTCGCGCTCCTGCAGAACGTCGACGTCGTCATCGCCCGCCACCAGCTCGACTCCGAGCGCGCCGGCGCCTACGCGATCGCCGCGGTCGCCGCGAAGAGCGTCGTGTGGGTCGCGATCGGCGTCGGGCTCCAGCTGCTCCCGGAGGCGACCCGACGCGCCGCCGAGGGACGGGACCCTCGCCCGGTCCTCGCACGGGCCCTCGGCGTGCTCGTCGCCGTCGCGGCACCGGCGCTCCTCATCTTCGCCGTCGCCCCCGAGCTCCTCCTCCGCGTCGGCTTCGGCCCGGACGGCGCGGACGGCGCCGGTGCCCTCCCCCTCCTCGGCGTCGCGATGACGCTGCTCGCGATCTCCTACCTCACCGTGCAGTACATGCTCGCGCTCCATCTCGTCCGCTTCCTCGGGGTGCTCGCGGTCGTCGCCGCGACGGAGATCGCGCTCCTCTTCGCGCTGGAGGTCGGGATCGAGTCGTTCGCGGCCGTCGTCCTCTCCGCCCAGGTCGTGGCCTCGGCGGCGGTCCTCGTCCTCGGATGGCGCGCGGCGCGCCCGGGCTCTCCGATGCCGGCGCCGGTGACCGCGCCGGCGTAGCGGTTCCCCGGCCGGTCTCAGCCGGCGCGGAGCGGGACGTCGAGGCGCAGCGCCGCGATCCAGGCCTCGAGGTCCTCGGTCGCGCCGTCGAGCGTGAGCGCAGCCGAGTCGACGGCGGCCGCCACCGTGACGTGCCCGCCCAGGAGGAGGAGCAGGGTGCCGCGATCGATCGTCACGCCGAGACGGGCTCCGCCGGCCGCCGCACCCTCCTCGACGAGGACGCCGTCGGCGCCCGGGCGCAGGGTGACGACCTCTCCCTCCGAGCGGAGCTCGAGGGGACCCGGGAGAGCCGAGACGTCCTCGCCGTCGAGCGGCGCCGTGAGGGCGATCGCGCTCACCAGGACGCGGGGCCGGAAGCCGCTGAGGAACGCCTCGTCGACGCCGAGCGTCTCGATCCCCCAGCGGGCGAGCTCGGCGAGCACGGGACGCAGCGCCGCGCCGCGCTCCGTGAGCTGCCAGGCCCGCTCGTCGGGCGCCCGCTCGGCGAGCCCGGCGTCGGAGAGGCGCTGGAGGCGCATCGCGAGGAGGTTCGTGCTCATGCCGGGGAGGCCCTCGAGGAGCTCGCCGAAGCGCCGCGGGCCTCCGCCGAGCTCACGCACGACGAGCAGGGTCCAGCGCTCGCCGAGGACGTCGAGCGCCCGCGCGAGCGGGCAGGCCTGGCCGTAGCTGCGCTCCGCCATCGACGGCGATGATGCCACTTCCGCGCGATGACTTCAAAAAGACATAGTGGATGCACTAGGGTGCGGCGCCATGGACCGACTCGCGTCGCTCGCGACGACCCACCCTCGGCGTCTCCTCGCCGTGGCCGCCGTGTTCGTCGCCGTCTGCGTGGCGTTCGTCCCGAGCACGTTCGACGCGCTCTCGCCGGCCGGCTTCCGCGACGGCGACTCGCCCTCCGAGCGGACCGCGGACGCGCTCCGCGACGCCGCGGGCTTCGAGACCGAGCCGGGCATCGTCCTCCTCGCCTCCGCCCCGGACGGCGTCTCGCTCGCCGAGCCGGCCGCGCAGCGTCAGCTCGCCGACGCCGCCCGCGCCCTCACCGGCGATCCCGCCGTCGCACGCGTCGCGAGCCCGGCGCAGGACCCGCGCCTCCTCGCCCCCGACGGCCGCTCGACGCTCCTCGCGGTCTTCTTCCGGGAGCGCGACGAGAAGCCGAAGGCCGAGGCGGTGGACCGGCTCGAGGACCGCGTCGAGGAGGCTGCGGGCCCGCTGTCGCTCATGATCGGCGGCCCGGGCGCCGCCTTCACCGAGGTCAACCACGAGGTCGAGGCCGACCTCGCGCGGGCCGAGCTGCTCGCGGTGCCGATCCTCTTCCTGCTCCTCGTCGTCGTCTTCCGGGGGCTCGTCGCGGCCGCCCTCCCGCTCCTCGTCGGGATCATCAGCATCGTCGGCTCGATCCTCGGCCTGCGGCTCCTCAACGAGCTCGTCCCGATCTCGATCTTCTCGATCAACATCGTGAGCGCGCTCGGCCTCGGTCTCGCGGTCGACTACAGCCTCTTCCTCGTCTCGCGCCACCGCGAGGAGCTCGCCGCGGGAGCAGACCCCCGGACCGCGCTGCGGACGACCATGCGGACGGCCGGGCGCACGGTCGCCTTCAGCGCCCTCACCGTCGCGGCGGCGCTCATGGCGCTCGCCCTCTTCCCGCAGCGCTTCCTCTACTCGATGGGCCTCGGCGGGACCTTCGTGACGATCTTCGCGGCGATCGCGTCCCTCACCGTCGTCCCGGCGCTCCTCGTCGTCCTCGGACCGCGCATCGACGCGCTGCGGCTCGGGCGCGGCGACGAGGCCGCGAACCGCGCCCGCGCGGCGCGCTGGCGGCGCGTCGCCGGCCTCGTCGCCCGCCGCCCGGGGGCGACGAGCATCGTCGCGCTCCTGCTCCTCGTCCTCATCGCCGTCCCCGCGACCCGGCTCGAGCGCAACGGCATCGACGAGCGCGTCCTCCCGCCGACCACCGACGTCCGCGTCGTCGCCGACGCCGTCTCACGGGACTTCGCGCCGAACCTCGACAGCCCGGTGTCGCTCGCCGTCCGCGCGACTCCGCAGCAGGACGACGAGGTCGCCGCCCTCGCCGAGCGCCTGCGCGCGCTCCCGGGCACCTCGAGCGTCACGTTCCCCAGGCGGCTCGGGCCCGACCTCGTCCTCCTCCAGGCGCTGCCCCGGGCGGCCCCCATGTCCGACGCGGGCCTCGCCTACGTGGAGCGCGTCCGGGACCTGCGCGCGTCGGTGCCGTTCGGCGTCACCGGAGCGGGCGCCGGCCTCCTCGACTTCCGCGCGAGCGTGGACGAGCACCTCCCGGCCGCGCTCCTCGTCGCCGGCGGCGCGACCCTCCTGGTCCTCTTCCTCCTCACCGGGTCCGTCGTGCTCCCGGTGAAGGCGGTCCTCGCCAACGGCCTCGTCCTCGTCGCCGCCTACGGGATGCTCGTCTTCGTGTTCCAGGACGGGCGCCTCGAGGGGCTCCTCGACTACACGAGCCTCGGGGCGATCGAGACCGCGACGACGATGCTCCTCTTCGCGCTCGTCTTCGGCCTCTCGACCGACTACGCCGTCTTCCTCCTCGCGCGGATCGCCGAGCTGCGCCGCTCCGGCTACGCCGACCGCGACGCCATCGTGCTCGCGACCGAGCGGACGGGAAGCCTCATCACGGCCGCCGCCGCGCTGTTCTGCGTCGCGATCGGCGCTCTCGCCACGAGCTCTCTCATCTTCCTCAAGCAGTCCGGGGTCGGCACCGCGTTCGCGGTCGCGATCGACGCGACCCTCGTCCGCGTGCTCCTCTTCCCGGCGCTCATGCACCTGCTCGGGCCCTCGGCGTGGTGGTCGCCCTCGCCCCTGCGGCGGCTCCACGGCCGCGTCGGGATCAGCGAGGCGTAGACGGTCGCCGGTCGGCGAGCGTCGAGCCCGCGACGCCGACGGCGAGCACGACGAGGGCGGCGAGCACCGCCCAGTGCCCGGGCACGTCGAGCAGGGAGACCGGCCCGCTCGGCCCGGCGGCGTCGATCTCGTCCCGCAGGAGGTGGAGCGCGGGCGCCGCGACGAGGAGCGCCGCGCCGGCGACGAAGGCGCTGCGTCGCGCCCAGCGGGCCGCGAGGGGACCGACGTCACGCGCCGGCCGCGGGCGCAGGTGCGACGGCGTCTCCCCGGTGAGGCTCGCGCCGCCGATGGCGCCGAGGACGCGGCCGAGGCCCGCGGTCGTCGTCGCGACGCGACGCTGGCGGCGCAGGAGCAGCAGCAGCGCCAGGAGCACGACGAGCGTCGCGGCCGTCGCGACGCGCCCGGCCGCGACCGCGCCGTTCGGGGCGAAGGAGATCTCGACCTCCTCGCACCCCTCCTCGACGGGCCAGGCGGTCGCGTACCCCTGCAGCGGCACGGGGTCGCCGAGGTCCCGCCCGTCGCAGCTCGCGCGCCAGCCGGGGTCGAAGGCCTCGCCGTGGACGAGCCAGGCCGGGCCGGCGACCTCGACGCGCACGCCGGTGCGCTCGCCGCGCCCGCGGGTGCCGGTGTCGAGGACGGAGCCTCCGAGGCCGGGGACGGCGAGTCCCGCGGGCGGGGTCGACGAGAGCCGCAGGTGGTCGATCCGCCACGCGCCGCGACCGGTGTCGTTGAGCTCGAGCCGGACGGACGGCAGGTCGAGGGGCGAGCAGCCCTCCGCGCGGACCGGGCGCCCCGCGTCGAGACGACGGACGTCCTGGGCGGGGATCCGGAGCTCGGACCGCTCGCGGCCGGCCTCGATCTCGGCGGCGCCGCAGGCGACGCTCACCCGGCCCGACCGGCGGGCGGGGACGGGATCGACGCCGGCGCCGCGCAGCTCGCCGATGCCGACGGCGCGACGCGCCCGCGCCGCCGGCGGCGCCCCCGGCGCGTAGTCGGCGTCGACGACGTCGAGGCGGAACGAGCGCCCGCGCAGAGGCTCGGGCAGCCGCACGAAGCCGTCGTCGCGGACGGCGACGACGTCCGAGGCGCCGTTCTCGGAGCGCAGCCGGACGCGGGTCGGCCGGCGCACGCTCACGGCGGGCGGGACGATCCGCAGCCGCTCGAGCGACGCGGTGCGCGGCGTCCGCCACGAGATCCACGCCGGGCGCCCCGGGATCCACTCGCCGATCCAGGCGCGGTCGAGTCCGCCGTCGAACGCGCCCGAGGCGCGATGGCGCGGGAGGTTGCGGTAGCGGGAGGACGACCGCGCGCCGAGCGAGGCGGCGGCCGGTGAGATCGCGCGGTCGATCGTGCGGTCCGAGGCCCGGGGGTCGAGGCTGACCCACGCCTCGGCGGTGAAGCTGCGCGCCGCGGGAGGCGTGAGGATCCGCGAGATCCGCGCCTCGGGATCCCGCGCGTCCCTCGGGTCGCGGGCCTGCGGCTCGCCGCGGAGGCGGCCGCGCGTGCGCGGCGCCACGGCGGTGACCCTGGAGAGGAGGTAGGTGAGCGGGCTCGTGGAGACGTCCTCCTCGCGCAGCGCGCGCTCGAGGACGACGGGCGGCCGGAGCAGCTCGCGGACCCGCACCCCCGGGATCCGGAGCTCGCGGATGCCGCCCGCCCCGGCGCGCCGCCGGTCGGGGCGGTCCACCTCCGCGATCCGGACCCGCAGGCGGTCGACGTCCTCGAGGTCGACGTCGATGCGGTTCCAGCCGCGGCGCACCTCGTGCCGGGTGCCGTTCACCTCGACCGCGCGGACGACGCCGCGACTGTCGGAGGCGGGGTGCAGGGCGATGACGTCGACGTCGCGCGGCCGCACGAACTCGACGTCGAGCCTGTGCTCGTCCTCGGGGAGCCCGGGCTCGGCGAGCCACATCGTGCCGAGGTCGCCGTCGAGAGCCGCCGTGGCGCGGTGCTCGGGCGACTGCGCGGCGTGCGGGTCGACGGGGGCGCGCACGGCACGGACGCCCTCCCCGCGGATCACCGCGACGGTCTGGGTCTCCGGCCGGTCGAGCCCGCCGGCGCCGTCGAGGCCGGTGGAGAACGGCAGCGGGGGCGCGCGGTCGTCGACCTCCTCGCCCGCCGCGACGACGGGCCCCCGGTTCGCGCGGAGGCGGTCGCGGGCGAGGAGGCGGCGGTGCGCTCCGTCGGCGATGACGAACGACGCGCCGGAGCGTGCGGCCTCGGTGATCCCGTCGCGCGCGAGGTCCGGCGCGTAGATGTGCGGGGCGGCCGGGTCGAGGTCGCCGAACGCCGCGAGGTCGACGAGCCCCTCGGCTCCCCCGTCGACGACGGTGAGCGGGCCACGAGGGAGGACCCGCACGAGCCCGTCGGTCGGCACGGGACGGATCTCGATCGCCGGTGCGGTCCGGGCGCCGGCGATGCGGCCGGGGTCGTCGCGCAGGAGGACCGGCGGGCCGAGCGTCCTCGCTCGCGAGGCGCCCGCGGCGGGCTGGCCGCCGAGGGTCCGGGTGACCTCCCCGGAGGGCGTCTCGCCGCTGCGCCGGGGCACGCCGTCACGGGCGAGGACGAGGCGCCCGACTGAGAGGACGTCGAGGAGGGGGGCGAGCTGGCCCGGGAGGAGCGTCCCCCGCGTGACGAGGTCGTCGACGGACCGCAGCAGGGCGGCGGAGCGCGGGTCGCCGTGCGCGCGGCCGGAGCGCTGTGCGACCGGGGCCGCGGAGAGCGCCCCGAGCACCGGCTCGACCGCCTCGCCGAAGTCGCGCGACGCGACGACCTGACCGGGCACGAGGAGGGCCCGGGCGTCGCCCTCGACGGCGTCGACGTCGTCGGCGGCGTCCTCCCAGAAGCCCGGGACGTCGATCCCGAGGTCGGCGTCGGGCGCGCGGCCGGACGCCAGCGGCCACGCGGCGAGCGCGACGAGGGCGACGACCGGCGCGGCGGCGAGGACGGCGGGTCGTGGGCCGCGCGACTCCCCGACCGCGCGGACGACACGCCCGGTCGCGACGCCGAGGAGGATCGCGACGCCGAGCCCGACGAGGAGCGCGGCCTCCCCGCCCGTGCGCAGGAGGTCGCCGTCGTCGAGGCCCGCCGCCGCGAGCCCGCCGCGCGGCGCGGCGTCCGGGAAGGCGGCGAGGACGCCCGCGAGCCCGAGGGCGACGAGCGCCGCGGCGAGCGTCGTCGCCCGGTGCCTCCACGTCCACGCCCACGAGAGCACGGCGGCGCCGAGGACCGCGAGCCCCGCGACCGCGAGGACGTCCGACCGCAGGAGGACCGGCCCCTCACCGCGGACGTCGCGGAGATCGATCGCGGCGGGGCCGAGCGTCTCGGTGCCCGCGGCGAGGCCGACGACGAGCGGCACGAGCCACCATGCGCAGAGGAGGAGGCCGAGGAGCGCGAGACGCCAGCAGAACGCGACGGCGGCCGCGCCTCCGACGGCGCCCGAGGCGACCGAGAGCACGACGAGGAGCGCCGCCCCGGCCGCGACCCAGCCGAGCGCCGCGAGCGTGCCTCCGGCCGCGAGCCCGAGCAGGAGCGCGGCCGCGAGCGGCCGGCCCCACGCCTGGGGCTCCCTCAGGCCGTCGTGGACGACGAGGAGGAGCCACGGCAGGGCGGCGTAGGCGACGAGCACGATGCTCGCCCCGGAGAGGGCGGCCGCGACCACGGGGCTGAGCACGACGAGGACGGCGGCGATCGCGTGCTCGGGACCGCGCGGACCCGCGAGCAGCCGGTCGAGGAGCCGGACGGTCCCCCATGCGGCGACGGCGAGGAGCCCGCCGACCCAGAGCCGCTGCGCGATCCACTCAGGGAACCCGAGCGCGTCCCCGATCGCGAGCAGGAGCGAGGCGGGCAGCATCTCGAGCGCGGCCGGTCCCGCCCACACCTCGCCGAGCGCGCCCGTGGCCGTCCAGGCGCTCGACGCGTCGCCGAGATGGCCGCCGGGGTCGACGGCGAGCGCGGCGCGACTGTCGGCGATGAGCGTCCCCGGCCGCTGCAGGATCGCGAGGAGGAGCGCGCCGGCGGCGACGAGCAGGGGGATGAGGGCGGGACGGGCGGGGCGGCGAAGAGGCACCGGGACGCGCCAGCCTAACCGGGCGCTCCGCGACCCACGCCGCCAGCCGCGGCGGCCGCGCCCTCAGAACAGCTCGAGCTGCTCGGCGGCCGCGGGCGCGGCGGGCCGCCCGCCCGCCTCCGGCGCGGGCGTGGGGGTCGGCGCGGCGTCGCCCGGCTGCGGCGGGACGGGTCGCCCGAGGATCTCGGGCAGGCGCGCGACGTCGGCGCGCAGCAGCGCGACCGTCTCGTCCCGGTAGAGGGCGGCGGCCGGGTGGAGCAGCGGATAGAGGTGGAACGCCCGGCGGCCCGCGACGGCGCTCTCGACGTGCCCGCGCAGACGCGTGACCGGGGCGGCGTCGCGGCGCAGGGCCCTCGTCGCGACGTTGCCGAGCGGGCACACGACGCGGGGCTCGACGAGCTCGATCTGCCGCGTGAGGTGGTCGCGGCAGCGCTCGAGCTCGTCCGCGGTCGGGTCGCGGTTGTCCGGCGGGCGGCACATGACGGCGTGGGTGAGGAAGACGTCGGCCCGGGCGAGGCCGATCCCGGCGAGGAGATCGTCGAGGAGCGCGCCGGCGCGCCCGACGAGCGCGCGCCCCTCACGCTCCTCGTCGCGATCGGGGGCCCCGGCGACGAGGAGCAGATCGGCGTCCGGTCGGCCGGCGCCGACGACGACCTGGGCGCGGACCGCCGCGAGCTGCGGGCACCACGCGCAGCCGCGCGTCTCGGCGGCCCACTCCGCGAGGGCGTCCGCGCGTGGCTCGGCGTCCGGCACGAGGCTGATGGTAGTGCCCGTCCGGACCCACCCGGGCGGCGGGCTCCTCGGTCGGAGGTGTTGCGAACGCGCCGACGGGGTGTAGTCTCCAGCGAGAGGCCGTCACCGCTCCTGCGGGCCGGACCTCGAGCAGCACCTGCAGACCGCCGCGCTTCATCGACGCGACCGGTACCCCGCCGCCGGGGACTGGACCGAGACCATGAAGACACCCGCCCCCTCCTGGCCCGCTGCCGTGGGCGCCCGCCGTTGCGCGATCATCGGCCGGGGACGCCTCGGCTCCGCGCTCGCCGCCGCCCTCCCCGCCGCCGGGTTCGAGGTCGACGGACCGCACGGGCGCGGCGCGCAGCCCGCCGACGACGCGGCCCTCGTGCTGCTCTGCGTCCCGGACGCGGCGATCGCGCAGGCCGCCTCGGCGCTGCCCGTCCGCGAGGGGCGCGTCGTCGCGCACTGCTCGGGCGCGACGGGTCTCGACGCGATCGCCGCTGCCGGCCACGTCGCCGCCTCCCTCCACCCGCTCATGACCGTTCCCGCGAGCGGGGCCGAGCTCGCCGGCGCCGGCGCCGCCGTCGACGGCGCGACGCCGGCGGCGCTCGCCGCCGTGACGGCGGTCGCCGAGGCCCTCGGCATGATCCCCGCGCGCGTCGCCGACGCCGACCGGACCGCTTACCACGCCGCCGCCTCGATCGCCTCGAACTACCTCGTCGCGCTGGAGGCCGCCGCCGAACGCCTCCTGGCGACGACGGGCGCCTCCCGCGACCTCCTCGTGCCGCTCGTCCGCGCGACGGTCGAGAACTGGGCCGAGCACGGAGCGCGGGACGCGCTCACCGGCCCGATCGCCCGCGGGGACGAGGCGACGGTCGCCCGCCAGCGGGCCGTCGTCGCCGAGCGCGCGCCGGACCTCCTCCCCCTCGTCGACGCGCTCGCCGACGCGACCCGGGCGCTCGCCGGGCGCCGCGACGCCGAGGAGGCCGCGGCATGAGGGTCGCGCGGACGATCGCGGAGGTCCGCGAGGAGACCGCCCGGGCCCGACGGGAGGGGCGCACGGTCGGCCTCGTCCCGACGATGGGCGCGCTGCACGACGGCCACCTCGCGCTCCTGCGCGCGGCCCGCGAGCACTGCGATCTCGTCGTCCTGTCCCTCTTCGTCAACCCGACCCAGTTCAACGAGAGCACCGACCTCGACGCCTACCCGCGCGACGAGGCGGCCGACGCCGACCTCGCGCGGGCGGCCGGCTGCGACGTCCTCTTCGCCCCGTCGGCGAGGGAGATCTACCCGCACGGGTTCTCGACGGTCGTCAGCGTCGACGGGCCGCTCACCACGACGCTCGAGGGCGCCCACCGCGGCACCGGCCACTTCGACGGCGTGACGACGGTCGTCACGAAGCTCCTCAACATCGTCGGGCCGGACGTCGCCTACTTCGGCCAGAAGGACGCCCAGCAGGCGCTCGTGGTGCGACGCCTCGTCCGCGACCTCGACATGCCGGTGCGGATCGACGTCCGCCCGACCGTCCGCGACGCCGACGGGCTCGCGCTCTCGAGCCGCAACGCCCGCCTCGACGACGACGCCCGCGAGCGCGCGCTCGCCCTCCCCCGCGCGCTGCGCGCCGCCGAGCGCGCCGTCGCCGACGGGCAGCGCGACGCGGAGGCCGTCCTCGCCGCCGCCCGCGCCGAGCTCACCGACCTCTCGGTCGACCCCGAGTACCTCGCGGTCGTCGACCCGGAGACCCTCGCCCCCCGCGCGGAGATCGACGGCGACGTCCTCGTCGCGGTCGCTGCGCGCGTCGGCGGGGTCCGACTCATCGACAACACGATCATCAGGGCGGCCGGCGTGCCGTCCGCCACCACGACAGGGAGACGCTGAACCCATGCAGCGCGTCATGCTCAAGAGCAAGATCCACCGGGCGACGGTGTCCGACTGCGATCTGCACTACGTCGGGTCGATCACGATCGATCCCGACCTGCTCGAGGCGGCCGACATCATGGAGCACGAGCAGGTCCACGTCGTCGACGTCGACAACGGGGCCCGCTTCGAGACCTACACGATCCTCGGCGAGCGGGGCTCCGGGGACATGAAGATCAACGGCGCCGCCGCGCGCCTCGTCCACAAGGGCGACACGATCATCGTCATCTCCTACGGCCAGTACGACGAGGCCGACCTCGAGCGCTACGAGCCGCGCGTCGTCCACGTCGAGTCCGGCACGAACCGCATCATCGACGTCGACGCCGCGGTCGCGACGCTCCTCACGTAGGCGCGACACGTCCGACGAGAACGGAGCCAGAGAATGTCCACGTTGCCCGAGGTCCACGTCCCGAACGACGCCTCGCGCCTCCCCGTCACCCTGCCGCGCCTCATGGAGAAGCGCGAGCTCGGCGAGCCGATCGTCATGGTCACCGCCTACGACTACCCCTCGGCGCTCGCCGTCGACCGGGCCGGCGTCGACATGGTGCTCGTCGGCGACAGCGGCGCGATGACCGTCCTCGGCCACCCCTCGACCGTCCCCGTGACCCTCGAGGAGATCCTGGTGCTCGCGAAGGCGGTCCGGCGCGGCCTGCAGACGCCGTTCCTCGTCGGCGACCTGCCGTTCGGGTCCTACGAGGTGAGCGACGAGCAGGCGATCGAGACGGCGATGCGGTTCGTGAAGGAGGCGGGCTGCGACGCGGTGAAGCTCGAGGGCGGCGGCCCGACCTCGGTCGCGCGCGCCCGCGCGATCGTCGGGGCCGGCATCCCGGTGATGGGCCACGTCGGCCTCACGCCGCAGACCGCGACCGCCCTCGGCGGGTACCGCGCGCAGGGCCGCACCGCGGCGGCCGCCGAGCGCGTCGTGCACGAGGCGGTCGCCCTCCAGGAGGCCGGCTGCTTCTCGGTCGTCTTCGAGGCGATCCCGAGCGCGGTCGCCGAGATCGTCATGGAGCGCATGCACGTCCCGGTCATCGGGATCGGCGCCGGCCCGTCGACGGACGGCCAGGTGCTCGTCTTCCACGACCTCCTCGGCATCCGCGAGGGGCGCGGCGCGAAGTTCGTCCAGCGCTACGCCGACATCCTCGACGACATGGCAGCCGGGGTCGGCGCCTACGCCGACGACGTCCGCAGCGGCCGCTACCCGGGCCCCGAGCACGGGTACGCGATCGACCCCTCCGAGCTCGCGGAGCTCCGCGAGCGCATCTGAGCGGCGTCCCGCCCCGTCCGCTGCGGACGGGGCGGGACTTTCACATCCCGTTCACACGCTAGGGTCGCGGCCCATGGCGCGCCTCTCGAACGTCTTCGCCCCGAAGGACCGCGAGTTCTTCCAGCTCTTCGAGGAGTCGGCGAGCAACGCCGTCCGCGCCGCGGAGCTCCTCGACCGCCAGCTCCGGGGGTGGCCCGAGACGACGGAGCTCGCGCGGGAGATCCTCATCTGCGAGCAGGACGGCGACCGCATCACGCACGACATCATCAGCCGGCTCAACACGACGTTCGTGACGCCGCTGGACCGCGAGGACATCCTCGAGCTCGCCTCGGCCCTCGACGACGTCGTCGACTACACCGAGGAGGTCGCTGACATGCTCGGCCTCTACAAGATCGAGGCGCCGATGGAGCAGGCGCAGCAGCTCGCGCACATCCTCCTGGAGGCCTGCCGGCACCTCGCGGAGGCGATGCCGCGGCTGCGCGACTTCCGCGACATCAAGCACTACACCGTCGAGGTCAACCGCCTCGAGAACGACGGCGACCGTCTCTCTCGCGACGCGGTCGCCTCCCTGTTCGACGGCGGGATCGACCCCATGGTCGTCATCCGCTGGAAGGACATCTTCGCGGGCCTCGAGGCGGCGATCGACGCGACCGAGCACGTCGCGAACACGCTCGAGGGCATCGTCATCAAGCACGCCTGACCGCGATGGAAGCGGACATCATCCTCGTCATCGTCGTGGTGACGGCCCTCGGCTTCGACTTCACCAACGGCTTCCACGACACCGCGAACGTCGTCGCGACGGCGATCTCGACGCGCGCGGCACCGCCGAAGCTCGCCGTCCTCCTCGCCGCGATCCTCAACTTCGTGGGCGCGTTCATCTCGCTCGAGGTGGCGGCCACGGTCGCGAGCGACATCGTCGACGCCTCGGCGATCACGATGACGATGGTCTTCGCGGGTCTCGTCGGGGCGATCGCGTGGAACATCGCGACGTGGTGGTTCGGGCTCCCGTCCAGCTCGTCCCACGCCCTCATCGGCGGGCTCGTGGGCTCGGCGTTCGCCGCCGCCGGACCGGACGCGATCCTCGGCGAGGGGCTCCTCGGCAAGGTGATGATCCCCGCGGTCATCGCGCCGCTCCTCGCGTTCACCGTCGCGGGGGTCTCGATCGTGCTCATCTACCGGATCGTCGGCCGGCTGCGCCCGGGACCGGTGTCGAGCGGGTTCCGCGGCGGCCAGCTGCTCTCCGGGGGTCTCCTCGCCCTCTCGCACGGCACGAACGACGCCCAGAAGACGATGGGCATCATCACGCTCGCGCTCATCGCGAGCGGCCACCTGCCGGAGAACGACTTCGACGTGCCGTTCTGGGTCATCTTCTCCGCGGCGACGGCGATCGCGCTCGGCACCTACAGCGGCGGCTGGCGGATCATCAAGACGATGGGGACGCGCATCATCAAGATGGACGCCGCGCAGGGCTTCGCGGCGCAGGGCGCGGGCGCCTCGGTCATCCTCGCCGCCTCGCACGCCGGCTACCCCCTCTCGACGACGCACACCATCAACGGCGGAGTCATCGGCGCGGGCGCCGCGAAGCGGCTGAGCGCGGTCCGCTGGGGCGTCGCCGGGAACATCGTCACGGCCTGGGTGCTCACGATCCCGGCCGCGGGAGCGATCGGCGCGGCCGCCTACGGCGTGACGAGCGTGTTCGGGAGCGGGGCCGCCGGGCCGATCATCGTCTCGATCGTCCTCGTCGTCTGCCTCACGATGGTCTTCCAGCGTCGCGCGCACGCGCACGGCGGCGGGGGCGCGGGCGATCCCGCCGGCGCCGCGGCGGAGGCTCCGGCATGACGACCCTCGCGAGCGTCGTCGACATCGGCGCGCTGTGGGAGGCGATCTGGACCGCGACCGTCGCGGGCATCGGCGTCTCGGTCGTGTTCGCGCTCTCGGTCCTCGGGGCGACCCGCTCGAGCGACCACCGGCGCGAGGGCAACTCGCTGCTCGCCGGCGCGTACGCGGGGCTCACGGTCCTCGGAGCGGTGCTCACGCTCGCCACGGCCGCCTTCGCGCTCTGGCTCATCGCCTCGTGACCCGCGGCCGCTCCTGAGGAGGCCGGGGCGGTCGCCGGGTCCCGGTCGTCCGGTGCTCAGCGTGACCGCGGGCGGAGGCCGTCGCCGCGGATCGGCGGCTCCTCGAGCGGGTAGCGCGGCGCGCCGCGCTGCGCTGCGCCCTCGCGCTGCTGCGCGGGCGCGGACGTCGGCGTGGGGCGCTGCGCCTCGGGACGCTCCGCCGCGGGCTCGCGGGGCTCCGGCGCGGGCCGCGCCGGCTGCGCGGGGGCGGGCGCGGCGGGCGGGTCGCCTTGCGGCTCGCGACTCGCGAGGATCCGCGCGACGCGCTCCGCGATCTCGTTCGCCGCCTGGTCGACGTCGGTCCCCTGGTCGCGGATGCGCGCCTGGACCGAGTGGACCGTCGTCGCGTCGGCGATCCGCTTGTGGACATCGCGCAGCTCCCCCTGGAGCCGGCCGCCGAAGTCCCTGAGCTGGTCCGTCGCCGCCTTCACGGCCTCCTGGAGAGCGGCGCCCTCGGCGGCCGCGCGCTCGGCCTGGGCGGCCGCCTCGCGCAGGAGGAGGTCCGCCTGCTGACGGACCTCGCGCTGGGTCTCGCGGGCGCCGCGCCGGGCGTCGGCGAGCTCCGCCTCGGCCTGCTCACGGATCTCGTCGGCGGCGCTGCGGGCCTCGGCGAGAATGCGCCGGCCGTCGGCCTGCGCCGCCTCGGTCGCCCGGCGCCGCAGGTCCGCGGCCTGGTGCTCGCGCGTGCGCTCGAAGCGCTCCGCCTCCGCGCGCGCCTCGGCGAGGATCCTCTCCCCCTCCTCCTTGAGACGCGCCGCCTCCGCCTCGCCCGCGGCACGCACCTGCTCGGCCTCCTCGGCGGCGGTCGCGCGGATCGCCTCCGCCTCTTCGCGGAGCCGCGACGCCTCGGCCCGGGCGGCCTCGATGCCCTCGTTCGCCTTCGCCACGATCGCCTCGGCCTCCGCCTCCGCCGCGGACCGGCGATCGGCGATCTCCGCCTCCGCGACGGATCGGCGCTCCTCGATCTGCGCCTCGGCCTCGGCGCGCAGCGCCGCCGCCTGCTCCTCGGCGGGGCGGCGCAGCTCCTCGGCGGCGCGCTCGGCCGCCTCGCGGATGACCGACGCGTCGCGCTCCGCCTCGGCGCGGCGCTCCGCTGCGTCCTGTGCGGCGCTGCGACGCACCGCGTCGGCCTCCTCGCGGAGCGCCACGGCGCGGTTGACGCTCTCCTCGCTCTCGCGACGTGCGACGGTGAGGATCGCGTCGGCCTCGGCACGCGCCTCCTCGAGGAGACGAGCCGCCTCCTCCTCGGCGGCCGGACGCGCGCGATCGGCCTCCTCGCGTGCGGCGGCGAGCGTGGCCTCGGTCTCCTCGCGGAGCCGCGCCACCTCGTCGCGGGCGGCCGCGACCTCGGCCTCGGCGTCGGCGCGCAGGTCGCGCAGCTCGGTCTCGGTACGCGACCACGCCTCGGCCGTCTCCCGCTCCGCGGCCTCGCGGAGGGCGCGCGCCTCGTCGGCCGCCTC
>NZ_JBLKKY010000030.1:0-50804 GCF_059438195.1 Paraconexibacter sp. | reverse complement strand
CTCGCCCGCACCTTCGCCGGCGCCCGCCCCCGGCACGCCCGCGCCCGCGCCCCCGCCCGCGACGCCCGCCCCCGGGCCGACCGGCGGCGGCACGGGCTCGGGCTCCGGCTCCGGCGGTGGGTCCACGGGCCGGCCCAACCTCCTCCGCGACCTCGTCCAGGGCGTCGGCGACGTCGTCGAGGAGGTCGTGCGGCCCCTCCCCGTCGTCGGGCCGGGAACGGCCGAGGTCGTCGACTCGGTCGTCGACCTCCTCGCGCCCCCGGACCGCGCGAGCCCGTCGGCCCCGCTGCTCCCGCCCCTGCCCTGACGCCCGTGGACCCCGTCGCCAGCTTCACGCCCCTCGGGCACGTCGGAGGCGTCGATCTCGCGCCCCTCCAGCTCGTGCCGCAGGCCGTCGTCGCGTGGCTCTACGTGCAGCGGTGCCGGACGCTCGCGGGGACGCCTCGCGCCGTGCCCGCGTGGCGGCAGGCGTCGTTCCTCGGCGGACTCCTCGTCATCGCCGTCGCGCTCACCTCGCCGCTCGGGCACATGGCCGACGAGCTCTTCCTCGCGCACATGGCGGAGCACCTCCTCATCGCCGACGTCGCGGCGCTCCTCCTCGTCGTCGGGCTCACGGGACCGGTCCTCGCGCCGGTCCTCCGCATCGGCCTCTTCGATCGCCTCCGCGTCCTCGCGCACCCCGTCGTGGCGCTCCTGCTGTGGACGGCGAACCTCGTCTTCTGGCACGTGCCGCTCTTCCACGAGGCGGCGGTCGAGAGCGAGCTCGTCCACGCCGTGCAGCACCTCGCGTTCGTCTCCTTCGGCGCCGCGATGTGGATGTCGCTCGTCGGCCCGCTCCCGCAGCCGGCGTGGTTCACGACGGCGTGGCGGTTCGGCTACGTCGTCGTCGTCCGCCTCGTCGGCGCCGCGCTCGCGAACGCGTTCCTCTTCGGCGGCGGCGCCTTCTACGACGTGTACGACCCGTCCCTCTTCGGCATCGACCCCGACGCCGACCAGATCTGGGCGGGCACGATCATGATGGTCGAGGAGTCGCTGCTCACCCTCGGGCTCCTCTGCTGGCTCTTCCTCCGCGCCGCGAAGGAGGGCGAGGAGCAGCAGGAGCTGCTCGACCTCGCCGCCCGGCTCGGGGTCGACCTCGCGCCGGAGCGGGCGCGTCGCGCGGTCGTCGCCGGGCGAGGAGGCGACCTCCGCGCCCGCATCGAGGCCGCGGCCTCCGGTGCTCCGGACTCGGCGATCGGCGCGGCGGCGGGCGCGTCGCGCTGACCGGGCGCTCAGCGCTCGCCGAGGAAGCCGAGCAGCCGGATCGCCGTCTCGAGCTCGAAGCGCCGCTCGGTCACCGGGCGGCCGAGCAGCGTCTCGGCCTGCCGGATCCGGTAGGCGACGGTGTTCTGGTGGATGCCGAGGCGCTTGGCCGTCCCCACCGTCCGCATGCCCTCCTCGAAGTGGACGGCGAGCGTCGCCCGGATGCGCACCGTCGTGTCGTCGCCCGCGGCGAGCTCGCCGAGCTCGCGCTCGACGAACCGCTGCGCACGCTGGGCGTCGGCGAGCAGCAGCGACGGGACGACGATGCGGCCGTAGCGCACGACGCGGCCGGGGCCGCGCCCGCTGCGCTCCGCGAGGGCCCGCGCCTCGAGCGCCTCCGCATGGGTCGTCACGAAGCCCGCGACGTCCTCGCCGGCCTCGCCGGCGGCGGCGTGCACGCCGCGCAGCGCGGTGCGCTCGCTCCCGAGCCGCTCGAGCAGCGCGCCCGCCTGCTCGGCGTCGCCGACGCCGAGCCACACCCAGAGCGTCGTGCGGCCGTCGGGGATGACGAGCGGCCGCGGCGCGTCGACCTCCGTCGCGAGGGCGAGCGCGGCCTCCTCGAGACGGCCGAGGACGTCCTCGGCCTCGTGCATCGGGCGGCTCCAGAGGACGAGCCCGAGGTGGTGGCGGCGCAGGTCGTGCCCGAGGCGCTGGGCCGCCGTGTCGAGATCGATCGGCTCGCCCTCGAGGAGCGCCTCGACGGTCTCGTGGCGCAGCGCGGCGGCCGAGCGGGCCCAGCGCTCCCGCTGCCGCCCGTACTCCTCGTTGACGCGCTCCGCGACCACGTCGACGTAGTCGAAGACGAACTGCATCGAGTGGTCGACCGCCTCCACGATCTCGTGCGGGTCCTCGATGCGCTCGACGATCTCGCGCCGCCACAGGCGCCAGAGGTACATCGTCCCGAGCCGGTACGCACGGAGCAGCGCCTGCAGCGGCTGGCCGCGGCGCACCATGATCTCCGCGTAGGCGATCGCCCCCGGCGGCGCCTCCGCCTCGCTCACCGGACGGCCGTCGGCGAGCATCGAGAAGATCCGCTCGAAGTTGTCGTACGCGCTCGCCTCGAGGCCGGCGCCGAGCTCGGTGTCCGCGAGCTCCGGCATGACCTCCTGGATGTAGACGACGCACTCGTCGACGATCTCCTGCGTGTGCGGGAGGAGGGCGGCCGCGGTCTGGCGGCGGATGTCGTCCCACGCCGAGGAGTCCGGGGCGGTCGCCCGCCGGCTGCGTCCGAAGGTGCTCATCGGGCGAGCACCGTGATCGCGACGGCGGCCGGGTCGCCGCCGATCCAGCCGCCGCCGTTCTCGGCGAGCGCGACGCGCGCGCCGTCGACCTGGCGGGCCCCGGAGCGGCCGCGGAGCTGGTCGCAGAGCTCGACGAGCTGGGCGCAGCCGGTCGCGCCGACGGGATGGCCGCGGCTCTGGAGGCCGCCGCCCGTGTTCACCGGGAGGCGCCCGCCGAGCGACGTCTCCCCGGCGCGGAGCATCGCCGGGGCGGCACCCGCCGCGGCGAGCCCCGTCTCCTCGAGCGCGATGAGCTCGCCGGGCGCCGCGGCGTCGTGGACCTCGGCGACGTCGACGTCCGCCGGCGTGATGGCCGCGGCCGCGTACGCCTCGCGCGCCGCGACGGTGACGGCGGGCTCGCGCCGGTCGTCGAGCGACGTGCGACGCCCCGACCGCACGACGGACGCCGCGAGGCGGACCGGATCGGCCTCGAGCCGCGCCAGTCCCTCGTCGGAGGCGAGGAGGAGCGCGGCCGCCCCGTCGCCGATCGGCGAGCACATGAGGAGCCGGAGCGGGTCGACGATCGTCCGGCTGCCGAGGACCTCCTCGACGGTGAGCGGGTCGCGGTACTGCGCGTTCGGGTTGAGCGCGCCGTGCGCGTGGCTCTTCACCGCGGCGGCCGCGAAGTCCTCGAGCGTCGCGCCGGCGCGCTCCTGGTAGTCGCGGGCCATCGCCGCGTAGACGTCCATGAACGGCGAGGCCGACGACGCGTCGCCGGCGGCCGCCTCGACGTCGAGCGCCGAGCCGATCGCCGCGAAGGAGCGGGCCTTGTCGGGATGCGTGAGCTTCTCCGCCCCGAGGGCGAGGACGACGTCCGCGCGGCCGGCCTCGATCTGCATCGCGGCGACGTGGACGGCGGTCGAGCCGCCCGCGCAGGCGTTCTCGACGTTGACGACCGGCAGGCCGCGCAGGCCGGTCGCCTCGAGGGCGATCTGGCCCCGGATCGAGTGCTGCCCCGTGAGCGAGCCCTCGGTCATGTTCGCGAAGACGACGGCGTCGACCGCGTCGGGCGTCGCGCCCGCATCGGCGAGGACGCCCTCCACGGCGGCCGCCGCGAGGACGCGCAGCGGCGTGGACGGCGACTTGCCGAACGGCGTCGTGAAGGCGCCGGCGACGTGGACGGACCTCATCGGACGACCGTACACGCGCCGGGCCTCTCCCTCCAGCGGCAGGGGACTTCACCCCCGTCGGACACTGCCCGTGCGCGGCGTGGTCGGCGAGGGTTCGCTCATGCGCTTCGAGTCCATCTCCCTCACCGTCGAGCCGACCGGCGTCGCCGTCCTCCGCCTCGAGCAGCCGGACCGGGGCAACCCGTTCGACACGCGCCTCTGCGACGAGCTCGGCCGGGCCGCCTCCGCCCTCGACACGGACCCCGCCGTCCGCTGCGTCCTGCTCGAGTCGAGCGGCCGCTTCTTCAGCGTCGGCGGCGACCTCGCCGTGCTCGGCGGCGAGGGCGACGGCGGGACGTCGCGCTTCGTCAACGACGCGACGATCGGCTTCCACGCGGCCGTCTCGCGCCTCGCGCGCATGGATCCGCCCGTCGTCTGCGCGGTCCAGGGCCTCGCGGCCGGCGGCGGCGTCTCGCTGCTCGCGGGGGCCGACATCGTCCTCGCCGCCCGGTCGGCGAAGTTCATCGCCGCCTACCAGGGGATCGGCCTCGCGATCGACGGCGGCGGCAGCCACTACGTCCCGCGCCGGGTCGGCCACGGGCGCGCGACGTCGTTCTACCTCCGCAACGAGACGTGGACCGCGGAGGAGGCGCACGCGCGCGGGCTCGTCGACGAGCTCCACGACGACGACGCGCTGCGCGAGGCCGCGGTGGCGCTCGCCGGGCAGCTCGCCGAGGGGCCGACGCGCGCCTTCGGGGAGGTGAAGCGCCTGCTCGCCTCGACGTGGGACGAGCCGCTCGAGCGCCAGCTCGAGGCCGAGGCGCGCGCGATGAACGCGACCGGGCGCACGCGGGACGCCGCGAACGCGATCGCGGCGATGCAGGCGAAGGAGCGGCCCGTGTTCCGCGGCGAGTGACGCTCAGCGGCCGACCGCTGAGGAGACGCCGCCGAGCTGCTCGCGCAGCTCGCGCTTGAGGATCTTGCCCGACGCGTTCTTCGGGATCTCACCGACGACGTGGACGGACTTCGGGACCTTGTGCGCGGCGAGGCGCTCCTTCGCGTAGGCGATGAGCGCGTCGGGCTGGACATCCTCCGCCGTCACGACGACGGCGGCGATCGCCTCGATCCACCGCTCGTGCGGGAGGCCGACGACGGCGACCTCGGCGACCGCGGGATGGCCGTAGAGCGCCTCCTCGACCTCGCGCGAGGCGACGAGCACGCCGCCGGTGTTGATGACGTCCTTGATGCGGTCGACGACGAAGAGGTAGCCCTCCTCGTCGATGCGGACGAGGTCGCCGGAGTGGAACCAGCCGCCGGCGAACGCCTCCTCGGACTCCTCGGGCTTGCCCCAGTAGCCGGTGCAGAGCTGCGGTGAGCGGTAGACGACCTCGCCGAGGCCACCGGGCTCGACGTCCTTCATGTCGTCGTCGACGACCCGGGTCTCGACGAAGAGGACGGCGCGGCCGACCGAGTCCGGCCGGGCGTCGTGCTCCTCCGGGCGCAGGACGGTCGCCAGCGGCCCGATCTCCGACTGCCCGAAGCAGTTGTAGAAGCCGACCTCCGGAAGGGCCTGCCGGAGCTTCTCGAGGACGGGCACCGGCATGATCGACGCGCCGTAGTAGGCCTTGCGCAGCGCCGAGAGGTCGCGCGTGGCGAGCTCGGGGTGCTGGGCGATCGCGACCCACACCGTCGGCGGGACGAAGACGGAGTCGACGCCGTCGCGCTCGATGCGGGCGAAGATGTCGGCCGGGTCCGGCCCCTCGACGAGCTGGTTCGTCGCGCCGAGGGCGAGGTAGGGCACGAGGAAGACGTGCATCTGCGCCGAGTGGTAGAGCGGCAGCGCGTGGAGCGGCGTGTCGCGCTCGCTCATGTCGAGCGCGGCGATGCACGAGACGTACTCGTGGAGGAACGCGCGGTGGGTCATCATCGCGCCCTTCGGCGCCGACGTCGTGCCCGACGTGTAGAGGAGCTGGACGAGGTCGTCGTCGGCGACGCCGTCCTCCTCGTGGACCTCCCCGCCGGCGTCGAGGGCCCAGGTGAGGACGTCCGCGGCGGCGTCGTCGCCGTCGCGGAGCGTGCCGCGGCGGACGTCGCCGAGCCGCTCGCCGAGCGCGTCGAGGTGCGGCGCGAGCGCCGGGTCGGCGAAGACCGTCCGCGAGCCGGACTGCGTGACGAGGTAGGCGAGCTCGTCGCCCGTCGCGTTGAAGTTGACCGGCACGTGGACGAGCCCCGCACGCGCGCAGGCGAGGAAGAGGACGAGGTAGGCGTCGGAGTTCTTCCCGTACGCCGCGATGCGGTCGCCCTTCTCGGCGCCGTCGGCGAGGAGGCGCGCCGCGACGCGGCCGACGGCCCGGTCGAGCTCGGCGTAGGTCCACGACCGCTCGCCGAAGTGCAGCGCGGTCCGCTCGGGGACGCGGCGCGCGCTGCGCTCGAGGATGCGGCCGACGGTGCTGGGGAAGGTCGGGACGCTCATCCTCCGACCTTACCCCGTGATCTCGCGGCCGATGAGGTGCCGCGCGATGACCCATTGGAGAACCTCGTTGGCCCCCTCGAAGATCTCGAGGATCTTCGCGTCGCGGTAGATCTCCTCCAGCCGGTACTCCTCGCCGGTCGCCGCGATCCGCTTGGCGAAGCCGTAGCCGCCGTGGACCTGGAGCGCGTCGCGCGCGACGTCGTTCGCGAGCCTCGTCGCGAAGCTCTTCGCCATCGAGGCCTCGGGCTCGCCCGAGCGGTCCCCGCGGTCGAGCCGCACGGCGGCCTTCTGGTACATCGAGCGGGCCGCCTCGAGGGCGGTCGCGTGCTCGGCGAGGCGGTACTGCCAGTGCTGCATCTCGCCGAGGCGCTTGCCGAAGAGGACGCGCCGCCCGAGGCGCTCGACGGCGATGTCGAGCGCGGCCTGGGCGACGCCGACCCCGGCCGCGCCGATCCCCACGCGCCCCGCTGCGAGCGAGGCGAGCGCGACGCCGAGGCCGCGCCCCGGCTCCCCGAGGACGTTCTCCGCCGGGACCTCGACGCCCTCGAAGACGATGTCCGCGGTGATCTGGCCGTGATGGCCCATCTTGAGGTCGGGCTCGCCCACGGTGACCCCTGGGCTCTTCATGTCGACGAGGAGCATCGTCATCGCGGGCTCGTCGCCGTCGCGGCAGAGCACGCAGAGCCAGTCGGCGACGACCGAGTTCGTGATCCAGCACTTGCGGCCGTCGAGGACGAAGCCCGAGTCCGTGCGACGCGCGACGGTCTTCAGGGTCTCGGGGGAGAGGTCGCTCGACGCCTCGGGCTCGGTCGTGGCGAACGAGAACGCGGACTCGCCGCTGATGAGCGCGGGGAGGACCCGCTCGCGGACCTCCGGGCGCGCGAAGGAGAGGCAGCGCGCGTTGAGGATGCACTGGCCATCGTAGACGCCCGCCATCGAGGACGACTCGTAGGCGATCTCCTCGGTGACGATGCACGTCGCGAGCATCGGGTGGTCGAGTCCCGCCCCGTGCGGCGCGGGGAAGGGGACCGCGAAGCAGCCGTCGGCCGCGAGGCCGCGGAAGGCGTCCCACGGGAACGCGTCGCGGCTCTCGGGCGTCTGCGCGATCTGGCGCGCGACCGGTGCGAGGTGCCGGGCGACCGACTCGCGCGCCATCTCGCGCACGTGCGCGACGTCGTCGGGCAGGAAGACGTCGTGCCAGGTCCGGTCCTGCGTGCGCGCGGGCTGCGCCTGACCGGGGGCGGGGTGAGGCGCGGGCACATCGACGGGCGGCGAGCTCATCGCCGCATCGTCTCAGCGGCGCACGCCGCGGGCCTCGCCTGAGCGGAGGACGGCCTCCCCTCACAGGGGGAGGCCGTCCTCCGGGGCCGCCCGGTCGGGCTCAGACGCCGCGGTACGGCGAGAAGTCGGGCGCGCGCTTCTCGTTGAACGCGGTGACGCCCTCCTTCGCCTCGGGCGTGCTCGTGAAGAGCGAGAGGCTCGAGAAGGCCATCGCGCCCATGCCTGCGAACTGCTCCGTGTCGACGTTCATCGACTGCTTGAGCACCTTGAGCGCGGTCGGGCTGAGGTTGAGGATCTCGTCGGCCCACTGGCGGACCTCGGCCTTGAGGTCGGCGGCCGGCACGACCTTGTTGACGAGGCCCCACTCGAGCGCCTGCTCGGCGCTGTACTGGCGGCAGAGGAACCAGATCTCGCGCATGCGCTTCTCGCCGATGACGCGGGCGAGGTACGCGGTGCCGAAGCCGGCGTCGAACGAGCCGACCTTGGGGCCGACCTGGCCGAAGCGCGCGGTGTCCGCGGCGATCGAGAGGTCGCAGAGGACGTGGAGGACGTGGCCGCCGCCGATCGCGAAGCCGTTCACGGCGGCGATGACGGGCTTCGGGATGTCGCGGATGACGCGGTGGAGCGTCTCGACCTCGAAGAGGCCGCTCTCGGACGGGCCGTAGTCGCCGGTCTCGGCGCGCTGCTTCTGGTCGCCGCCGGTCGAGAAGGCCTTCTCGCCCGCGCCGGTGAGGCAGACGACGCCGACGTCGCTGCTCGCCCACGCGTGCTTGAAGCACTTGATGAGCTCGTCGACGGTCTTCGCGCGGAAGGAGTTGAAGCGGTCCGGGCGGTTGATCGTGATCGTCGCGAGACCGTTCTCGACCTCGTAGGCGACGTCCTCGAGGTTCTCGGGGATGGGGGGCATTCTCGGTTCTCCTTCTGGTCAGGACATGGTGAGGCCGCCGCTCACGGAGAGCGTCTGGCCGGTGATGAAGGCCGCCTCCTCGGAGGCGAAGAAGCGGATCGCGGCGGCGACCTCGTGGGGCTGGCCGAGGCGCTTCATGGCGACGCCGGCGGTCATGCCGGCGATGACCTTCTCGGCGTCGGGGGCGGAGTCGACGATGCCGCGGAGCATCGGCGTGTCCGTCGGCCCGGGGCAGACGGCGTTCGCGGTGACGCCCTTGCGCGCCGCCTCGCGGGCGATCGTCTTCGTGAAGGCGATGACGCCGCCCTTCGCGCCGGAGTAGACCGCCTCCATCGAGGAGCCGACGCGGCCGGCGTCGGAGGCGACGTTGACGATGCGCCCGTAGCCGCGCTCCATCATCCCCGGGAGCAGGACGTGGGTGAGACGCAGGACGCCCTTGTAGTTGATCTCGATGACCTTGTCCCAGAGGTCCTCGCCGGTCTTCACGAACGGCATGAGCTCGTCCCAGCCGGCGACGTTGACGAGGACGTCGATGTCGCCGAGCGCGTCGCGCGCGGCGGAGACGCCGTCGGCGACGCTCTGCGAGTCGGCGACGTCCATGGCGACGCCGACGGTGCGCGCGCCGGTCCCGCCGGCGTCCTGCGCGGCCTGGGAGGCCGCGTCCCCGTCGAGGTCGGCGACCGCGACCGGATGCCCGGCGGCGGCGAGCGCGTCGACGACCGCCCGCCCGATCCCGCTCGCGCCGCCGGTGACGAGGGCGGCGCGGCCTGTGCTCGATGACTCCATGCTGCGACCGTAGCACGTCTCCTTAACGATCGTTAGGGAAATCGTGTACGGTGGTCACATGGACCTCTCGTTCACCGACGAGCAGCAGTTCCTGCGGGAGGCCGTCCGCGGGTCGGTCGACCGGGACCTGTCGCTGCCGCGCATCCGCGCCCTCGTCCTCGAGGGCGACGTCGACCACGTGGCGCCTCACGAGCACTGCGTCGCGCAGGGCTGGGGCGGCATCGGCCTCCCCGAGGAGGCCGGCGGCCAAGGCGGCGGGCTGGTCGAGCTCGCCATCCTCGCCGAGGAGCTCGGCCGCGGCGCCGTGCCCGCCGACGGCATCTACGCGTCGATTCTCGCGGCGCTCGCGCTGCACCGCGGCGGCGACGAGCGGGCAGCCGCGACCATCGCCGCGATCAGCGAGGGCGAGCGGACGGCGGCGCTCGTCGTCCCGGGGACCGCGCCCCTCGACGCCGGCGCGCCCGACGGGGCCGTCGACCTCGTCCTCGGGGCGCCGCTCGCCGACGCGTTCGTGACGATCGGCGGCGACGGCGCCCTCGAGATCCGGGACGCCGGCGAGGTCGAGCTCGCGCCGCGGCGCCTCGTCGACCGCACGCGCAGCGTCGCGGCGGTGACGCCCGGCGGTCCCGCGGCGACGAGCGTCGCCGGGCCCGGCGACGCGGCGTGGACGGAGCTCGCCGGCTGGGCGGCCGTCCTCGTCGCGGCCGACGCGCTCGGGGCGGCCCAGCGCATGCTCGATCTCACGGTCGCCTACGTCGCCGACCGGGTGCAGTTCGGGGTCTCCGTCGGCTCGTTCCAGGCGGTGAAGCACGCCGCCGCCGAGATGCTCACCTCGCTCGAGGGCGCGCGGAGCCTCGTCCAGTACGCGGCCTGGGCCGTCGGCGAGGGCGAGCCGGGCGGGCTCACCGATGCGTGGGCGGCGAAGGCGCGCGCCGCGCGGATGGCCACGTTCGTCGCCGACAAGGCGCTCTTCCTCCACGGGGCCGTCGGCTACACGTGGGAGCACGACCTGCAGCTCCTCTTCAAGCGCGCGAAGAGCGACGCCGCGCTGCTCGGCGGGGCCGGCGCCTACGACGACCGCATCGCCGACGCGCTGACGCTGGTGCGGTAGGGGGCGCCGGCGCCGCGGGCCGCGGGCGGCGCCGCGGGCGCGGCGGGGCGCCGCGAACGTCGATCGTCGCCCCCGGGGGCCTCGAACGTCGATCGTCACCCCCGTGAGGGGGTGCTCATCGACGTTCGCGAGATCAGGGGGTGCTCTTCGACGTTCGAGGCGCGTCTCGGCCGCGCCGTCAGCGCCCGACGTCGTTGAGCCGGTCGACGAGTCCGAAGAGATCGCCCTCTCCGAAGAAGTCGACGGCGACGAGGTTCGGCAGCCGCCCGCGCTCGCGCTCGCAGCGGTCGAGGCGGACCCCGAGGACGTCCCGGGCGTTCGCGCGGCGCGCGTTGCCGGGACGTGGCGCCGGCGAGGTGTCGACCCAGTGGTTGACGAGGAAGAGCGATCCGCGGGTCCCGCCGCGATTCGGCCGGCAGGAGCCCGGCGCCAGGAGCTCGTCGACCGTCGAGAAGGCGAACGGCGTCTCCTGCACGACCTCCTCCTGGTCGTGGAGCCATGACGGCCGCCCCGGGGCGCCCGACTCGACCATGACGAGGACCCGCCCGCCGGTCTCGACCATCTCCTCGAGCGTGGGCCACGACCGGGCGGGCGGCGATGGGCCGCGGTAGACGTGGTCGATGAGCCCGCTGCTCTCGACGATGTCCACCGTGTCCTGCACCGGGATGTCGTCCTCCATGGAGATGACGAGCACCTCCGACGGATGCGCGACGAGCCACTCGGCGATCCCGCGCAGCGCGTCGACCGCGTCGGTCGCGCCGACCTCGCAGTAGCCGTGGCAGAGGAAGACCTCGGCCGTCCCGCCGCCTTCGTAGCCGATCCGTGCGCGGATGCGCTCGGCCGCCTCGACCGCCTCCTCGCCGAGCTCGGCGACGAGCTTCTCCCGGCTCTTCGTGAGGCTCGACAGGTCCGTCGCGACGCCGCGCGGCGTCTCGAACCCGAGGTGCGTGTCGATGAGGAGGCTGCGGACGCCGGCGTCGAGCTGGGCGCCGATCCCCGCCTCGTGCGCCGGGAAGAGCCAGCCCGGCTCACGATCGGCCGACATCGAGTTGTGCGTGGCCGGGAAGGCGACGGCGTCGAGCGGGCGGTCGCAGAGCGAGGGGTGGCCGTTGCAGCCCGCGGCCCGCACGATCTCGGGCGGCCCGTCGTGCGCGCCTCCCGTGCCGGCGGCGAGGACGACGAGCAGGCCGGCCGCGACGGCGGCGACGCGGGCGCCACGCGGCGCGTGGGGGACGGGGAGCCGGACGCGGCCGGCCGCTCCCGGCGGCTCCGCGGCGAGACGCAGCAGCTCCGCGACCGCGGCGACGGCGAGCAGGGCGGCGGTGAGGACGACGGCGAGTCGCGCGGCGCCCTGCGGATCGGCGAGGGCGGCGAGAGCCGCCCCGAGCGCGGCGACCGCTCGGAGGACGGCGAGCGACGGGCGTCGCGGTCGCACGGCGAGCCCTCGCGCGACGCGCGCCGCCGCCGGCAGCACCTCGATCGTCCGGACCGCGGAGGCGGCCGCGAGGGCGGTGACCGCGCCGGCGGCGGCGAGCGCGACGAGGAGGACGACGAGCGGATCGGTCCACGTGCGCACGATCGCTCGCAGGGCGCCGGTCGAGCCGCTCCGGTCCCCCTCCGTGATGAGCAGCGGCGCGAGCGCGACCAGCGCCGCGGCGAGGCTCGCGACCGCTGCGACGGCGAGGCCCGTCCGCAGGGCGCCGACTCGGGGGCGCGGCGCGAGGGCGACGGCGGCGAGGCCGAGCAGGACGGCGGCGACGAAGAGCGCGGTCTGCGCCGAGCGGATCTCGTCCGCGAGGCGGGCGAGGTCGAGCCCGGTGCCCGCGCCGTCGCCCGAGAGCGCGGCGAGGCGCACGTCGACCTCCCCGACCCTCTCGGTGATCCCGGGCCGCAGCTCGTCGAGCGCCGGGGCGAGGAGGACACCGACGTCGACGACCTGCAGCACGAGCGCATCGGCGTCGCGCTCGAGGACGGCGCGATGCGCGTCCCGTGCGGCGAACGCGACGAGAGCGCGGAAGGCGTCGGAGCCGACCAGCCCCGCGGCGACCGGCTCGATGATGGCGCGGATGGCCACGAGGTCGGGTTGGGCGCGGATCGCGGCGTCGGCGATCCGCCGCCCGGCGGCGGTGCGGACCTCGTCCGCGTCGAGCGCCTCCGAGACCCGCTGGGAGAAGCCGTCGCTGCGCAGGACGCTGCGGTCCGCCTCGTCGAGGACCGTCGTCCCCACGAGCGCGAGCGCGCAGAGGAGCGTGCAGGCCCAGGCGAGCACCCGGCGCAGCGGAGGCTGGGCCGGGGAGGCGCCGCGCGGCGCGGGGCTCGACATGAGCGGATGATGCCCGACGCCGCCCCCGGCGCCCACGAACGTCGATCGTCACCCCCGCCGGTCTCGAACGTCGATCGTCACCCCCGCGAGGGGGTGCTCATCGACGTTCGCGAGATCAGGGGGTGCTCATCGACGTTCGAGGCGGCCCCGGGGGTGCTCATCGACGTTCGATGCTCGCCGCCGGCGAGAGGCCGCCCGCGTCAGTCTCGCGTCGTCGCCCAGCCCGTGAGGACGAGGGTGCCGTCGGACTCGCGCGCGACCTCGAGCGTCCAGCGGCCGCCCGGCTCGTCCGGCGGCGTCCCGCGGACGACGAGCGCGTCCTCGGGCCACACCTTGTCCCGGAAGCGCACCCCGAAGCCGGTGACCGCGCCGTCCCCGAGCACCTCGAGGACCGTCTCGCCGAGGATCGCGGCCGTGAGCTGGCCCATCGCGAAGACGGAGGGCTGGCCGGCCGCGCGCGCGAACTCCTCGTCGTGGTGCATGGGGTTGAAGTCGCCGGCGGCGCCCGCGAACCGGACGATCTGCGTCCGCGTCACCGGCGGCGTGCGGACCTCGAAGGCGGCGGCGCTCATGCGCTCCCGCCCGGCAGCTCGATGACCGTGTCGCGCTGCACCACCGCGATCTCGCCGTCGTCCCGCCGCAGCTCCGTCGCGATCGTGATGAGCGTCATCGTCCCGCCGCCGCGCTCCTTGTGCTCGACGGCCGTGACGACCCGCGCGCCGCTGAGGCGGTCGCCGACCGCGACCGGCGCGTGGTGCTCCCACTCGACGCCGCCGACGACGACGCGCCGGATGTCGAGCTCGAGCGCGCCGATCATCGCGGCCTGATCGCGGTAGTGGCTCGCGACCGCCGCGAACGTGAGCGGGACCCGACCGGCGTCGGGATCTCCCCCCACGGCCGCCGCCCACTCCCGCAGCTTCCCCTCCTCGACCGGGAAGGAGAAGCGGTCGATCTCGAGCCCGACGTGCGAGGCGTCAGCCACGGGACGCGCCCTCCGGCGCGAGCTCGGCGACGAGCTGTGCGGCGAGCTCGTCGCAGCGCTCGGCCGACATCCCGAAGCTCGGCGGGTAGACGACGACGTGGTCGAAGATCTCCTCCGCCTCCCGGAGCCGCGCGCGCACCTCGTCGGGCGTGCCGGCGGCGGCCATCGCGTCGACCATCTCGTCGGGCACGGCCGCCGCCATCGCCTCGAAGTCGCGAGCCGCGAACGCGCCGCGGACCGCCTCGCCGACCGCGCCGAAGCCGCTCGTCTCGAGCAGCTTGCCGTAGGTCTTCGGCGCCGAGTAGAACGCGAGCTGCGCCGCCGCCTCACGTCGCGCGACGTCCGCGTCGTCGTGGACCGAGCAGATGACGACGCCGACGACCTCGACGGGCGCGTCCGGGCGTCCTCCCTTCTCCCGGCCCCGGTCGATCGCCGGGCGCACGACCTCGTCGACGTACGGGCGCGAGAAGAGCGGGTGGCAGAGCAGCCCGTCCCCGACGCGGCCGGAGACCTCGACCATGCGCGGGTTGACCCCGGCCGTGTAGACCGGGATGTCCGTGCGCACGGGCGCCTCCGTCTCCGCGGTCGGCGTGAGCTTCGTGCGGTAGAAGCGGCCCTCGTGGTCGACCGGCTCCTCGTGGATGCGCCAGAGGCGTCGCAGGAGCGGGACGAGCTCCTCCATCCGCGATGCGGGCCCGTCGCCGTCGATGCCGTGCCAGTCCTCCATCATGCGCTTCGTCCCGGTCCCGAGGCCGAGGACGAGGCGCCCGCCGCACAGCTCGTCGAGGCTCCGGGCCTCGGTCGCGAGCATGAGCGGGGACCGCCCCGTCGCGTACGCGATCCCCGAGCCGATGCGGACCCGCTCCGTCGTCGTCGCCATCCGCGCGAGCGTGACGATCGCCGACCGCGTGTAGAACTCGGGCGTCCATGCCGCCTCGAAGCCCGCGCGCTCGCCCGCGGCCGCCGTCTGCGCGACCGACTCGACGTCGCCGCGGAGCACCGTGATGCCTCTCGTCGCCATGCGACGACGATACCGCTCTCCCTAACGATCGTTCAATACTCGCGAGGGATCGCTACCCTCCCCTCGGTGGACCGACGCACCGCGATCCTCACCGAAGCCGGCTCCCTCTTCCTCGAGCGAGGCTTCCACGGCGTCGGGATGGACGAGATCGGCAAGCGCGTCGGCGTGAGCGGCCCGGCGATCTACCACCACTTCTCGGGCAAGGACGAGATCCTCGCCACGCTCTTCGACGAGGCGATGGACCGCGTGAGCGTCCCGGACGAGGGCACGCTCGACGACCCGCGCGCCGAGCTCGAGCGCGTCATCCGCCACCACGCGGAGTTCGTCGTCAGCCACCGCGAGCTCGTCGCCGTGTACGCGCACGAGCACCGCTCGCTCGTCGAGCCCTGGCGCCGCGGCTTCGCCCGCCGCATGCGCGCGCACGCGCGCCGCTGGGAGGAGACCGTCGCCCGCGTCCACCCCGACGCCTCCGAGGCGCAGGTGACGATCGCCGTCCAGGCCGCGATCGGCCTCCTCAACTCCGTCGTGCTCTGGCCGCCGAAGCTCCTCGGCACGCCGGGCGTCGTCGACGAGCTCGTCGCCCGGGTCCTCGGCGGCCTCGAGACCCTGGGCTGATCGCGGCGGGCCGCGCGCCGCACGTCGCCGTCAGGCGCGCGCCCGCTCCCGCGCCTCCGCGACGCAGTCGAGGATCGTCCGCGTGACGAGCTCGGGGTCGTCGAGCATCGGGACGTGGCCGACGCCGGGGAGCGTGAGCTGCCGCGCGCCCGGCACGGCCTCGAGGAGCGGACGCCCGTAGCGCGTGAACGGGATCGTGCGGTCGTGCTCGCTCCATGCCACCCAGACGGGGTGGTCGGCGGCGGCTTCGGCCCTCACGAGCCGCGCGGACTCGTCGCTGCCCACCCAGTCGAGGATGTCGGGGACGACGAGGCAGTCGAGCGTGTCCTGGAAGAGGCCGACGGCGTCGCTCGCGGCGAGCTGGTCGCCGCGCTCGGCGACCGATCCGAGCGCGAGCCGGCGGAACCGCGGCCGTCGCATCATCGGCAGCAGCCGCTCGCCGAACCGTCCGAGGGCCTTGTCGGCGAGGCGGAACATGCGGACGAGGCGCGCGAGGTCCCGTGGCGAGGCCCAGGCGCCGGCGGGCGACAGGGCGAGGACCGACCGTGCGCGGCCGCGGCGCCCGAGCTCGAGGGCGAGCCAGCCGCCGAGCGAGTTCCCGACGAGGTGCGCCGTCTCGATGCCCTCCTCGTCGAGCTGCGCCTCGACGCGATCGGCGATCGTCGGGACGGTCGCGCGGAATCCCTCCGGCAGCTCGCCGGCGCCCGCGTGGCCCGGGAGGGACGGAGCGAAGACGTCGTGCTCGGCCTCGAGCGCGGGGAGGAGCGGACGCCACACCCTCCAGGAGCCGGTGAGGCCGTGGAGGAGGACGAGAGGCTCGCCGCTGCCGCCACGGTGGTGAGGCTCGCTGAGGCGACTCATGCCCGCACCTCCGCCCGTGCGCCGGCGCCGTCGGGGGCGAGCGCCATCACCTCGTCGAAGCCCTCCGCGAGGCACCGGGAGAACCTCGCCGGGTCCTCGACGGCACGCGCGTCGTGGTTCACCGAGACGCAGCACGTGTCGCCGTGGCTCATGAGGACGATCATCGCAGCGCAGCCCGGGAGGGGCGCGTATCCGTAGAGGCGCTCGACGCGCGCGCCGGCGATGAACGCCTCGCCGCGGATGCCCGGCACGTTGCTCACCTGGACGTCGTTGGCCGCCGTGAGCGTCCCGGCGAGTCGCGCGATCGCGGGGGCCGGCAGGCGGGCGAGCGCCGGCGCGAGCGCGCTGAGGCCCTCGAGAGCGGGCTCGGCCCTGACCTCCCGGACGCGCTCGCTCACGCGCGCCATCCGCTCCACCGGATCGGCTTCTCCGGCCGGTCCGGCGAGGCGCGCGGCGACGAACTTGTTGCCGCCCGCCGGATCGCCGTCGGACCGCACGGAGATGGGCATCGCGATGGGGAGGTCGGCGATCGGCGTCCCGAGCTCCTCGTGATACCGGCGGAGCCCTCCGAGCACGCCGGCGACGAAGGCGTCGTTGAGCGTGTGACCGGAGGCCTTCGCCGCGGCGCGGAGCGGGCCGAACGGCACGTCGACGGCGGCGAAGCGCCATCGGCCGTCGCGGTCGGCGAGCAGCGGTGACGGCGTCGCGTCGGGGTCGCCGAGCACCCGCGAGAGCGATCGCGCGTACTCGGTCGCCGAGTGCATCTGCCGGTCCGGCCGGCCGAGACGCGCGAGGCGGCCTGGGGCGCCTCGCACGGCGCCGGCGACGGCGGCGGCGTCGCGGCGGAGCGTGCGCGTGATGGGAAGCAGGCTGTCCGGCACCCGCCGGTCGCCGGCGGCCGGGAGCTCGGGCGCGGGCTTGTCCGGCGTCGGCTCACGGCGCCGCGAGTGCAGGCCCTGGAGGAGCTGGATCCCCGCGATGCCGTCGAGCGTCGCGTGGTGCATCTTGAGGATGTACGCGGCGCGGCCGTCGGGCAGGCCCTCGACGAGGGTGGCCTCCCACGGAGGGCGCGTGCGGTCGAACGGCGTCGAGGCGAGCCGCGCCGTGAGGTCGAGCAGCTCGGGCCACCCGCCGCCGGGCGGCAGACCCGCACGGCGGACGTGGTGCTCGAGCGAGAACCGCCGGTCCGTCGCCCAGGTCGGCTGTCCCAGGCCGAGGGGCCCGTCGACCACGCGCTCGCGGAAGCGCGGGACCGCCCGCGACCCCCACTCGTGGGCCGCGAGGAAGCGCCCCCACTCGGGCGTCGCGTCGAGCTCCTCGAGCACGACGACGGTCGAGCTGAGGGCCGGATCGACCTCGGCCCGCCACATCACCGCCTCCAGCGCGTTGAGATCGGCGGAGCCCCAGGTCGTGATGTCGTCGACGGCGGTCATGCGATCGTCTCCTCGGTGAGCGCCGGCTGCGGCGCGTTCGGCCAGGCGGCGAGCGTCGCCGCCATGAGCTCCCGGACCTCGTCGCGGTGCTCCGCGACGGTCTCCGGTCGCCAGCGCGACGTGTCGACAGGCGGCAGGACGACGACCTCGACGCGCCCGGGTCGCACGACCTGGGACCCGCGCCACTGCACCTCGCCGACGCCGCGGAAGAGCATCGGCACGATCGGCACGCCGGCCTGCATCGCGATGTGGAACGGCCCCTTCTTGAAGGGCCCGAGGCGCGGGGTCGGCGTGCGCGTCCCCTCCGGGGAGATGACGATCGACGTCCCGGCGCGGAGCTTGTCGACGACCGGCGCCAGCGCGTCGACGGCCTTCGTGCGGTCGGTGCGGTCGATGAACGCCATGTCCGCCGCCTGGAAGAGCTGGCCGAAGACGGGGACCCGCTTCGCCTCGGCCTTCGCGACGCCGGTGAAGTTCTCGCGCAGGAGCTTCATGACGACGAACGCGTCCATCTTGCTCGTGTGGTTGAAGACGAAGACGGCGGGCCGCGGCGCCCACAGGTTCTCGGCGCCCCGCACGACGTCGACCCGCACGCCGGCGAGCGCGAGGCTCACCTCCGAGCCGACGCCGAGCGTGACGTCGAGGAAGGCCCGACGGGACCGGTTGAGGAGTCCCACGCCGATGCCCGCCCCCATCGTGCCGAAGAAGGAGCCGTAGAAGGCCGCCGTCCGGGCGAGGTCCGCGAGCCCCGGCGAGGGCCCCGCCGGCGCGCAGCGCAGTGTCGGCCAGCCGCGGTCGCGTGCGGCGTCGCGCAGGCCCTCGTCGGGCTCGACCGCGGCCGGGGAGCCGACGACGTCGAGGACGGGGAGGTCGCCGGCGGTGGACGCGTAGGCGAAGGACCGCTCGAGGTCGGCTCCGAGCCGGTCGGCGAGGAGCACGAGCGCCCGCGCCTTCGCGGGCCCGTCCATCGGCGGGCCGGCCGTGCGCCCGGTGAGGCGTCCCTCGGCGCCGATCTCGGCGGCGGCCGAGACGACGTGGTCGACGCCGAGGGCCTCCGCGAGCGGGCCGGCCTGATACGGCAGGCCGCTGGAGAGGACGACGAGCGTGTGCCCCATCGCGCGGTGGGCCTCGAGGACCTCGTAGGCCTCGCGATGCAGGTGAGCCGCGACCTCCCGGGTGAAGAGCCGCTGTCCGAGCGCCTCCAGCTCGGCCGGGTCGTGGCCGGCCCAGCGGTCGGCCGAGTCGGGCGGGAAGCGACCGTGCCCGCCGATGAGGGCACGGTCGTCGAACGCCGCGACGACGTCGGGACCTCGGTCGGCGCGGTGCGCCCGCGCGACCATCTCAGCGACGTCGGGCATCGAGCACCTCGGCGAGCTGGGCGTCGTCGGCGACGCGGATGACGTCGAGGTCGTCGAGGACCGCGCGGACCTCGTCGGCCCATGCGTCGCGGCCCGCCTGCGCGCCCGCCTCGAGGAGCCCGCGGTTCGCCGCGAGGTCGAGAGCGGCCGAGATCACCTCGCGTCCGACCGCCTCGGCGGCGTGGAGCCGGCCTTGGCGGACCCACTGCCCGCCGGTGCCGAGACACCCGTGCACGAAGGCGTCGCGGTCGTCCATGGCCCGCGAGCCGAACCCGCGCAGGCGCTCGGCGACGAGGTGCTGCGCGTCGAAGAACGAGCGCAGCGTCCGGTGCGCGAGGAGCGTGTCCGCGCCGTCGAGCATCTCGCGGGCCCCGGTTCCCGCCGCGAGGCGCTCGCGCCAGCGCGGCTCGTAGAGCTCGATCTCGGCCCGCAGCTCCTCCCGGAAGGTCTCCTTGTCCGCGAAGAAGAACTCGAACTTGAGGAGGTCCCGGAGCGCGAGCGCCTCCCGCCACGCCATGTCGAGGGGATCGGCGGGCGCCTCTCCCGCCGCGATGCTGCGCGCGACGCGCAGCATCGCGATCTCGACGATCGAGCGGTTGACGAGATGGGGCACGACGCCGTTGCGGTAGAAGGCGACGACGTGATGGCCGTCGGGCCTGACGGACCACACCGGCTGCGTCCCGTCGTCGTAGCGCTCGACGACGCCCGCGTCGACGAGGCTCGCGAGCCCGGTGGCGAGGCCGGCAGGGCCCGCGAGCTCGTCGAGCGGCCCGGGCAGGCCACGGCGGCGCGCGTAGTCGAGGACGGGCACCGTGAGCCTGTCGAGCTGGCCGGCGTCGAGCGCGCGATCGCGGGACCCGAGGAGCGCGAACGCCGCGAGGGCGCTCGACGTGAGCGGCGTCGCCTTCTTGATCTCGTCGCAGATCCGGAACGCCACCTTCTCGAGGCGGATCCGGCCCGTGCCGGCGGTCGCGAGCGCCTCCCGCAGGAGGAAGGGCTCGCCGACGTGGACGCGCGCCTTGCCGACGTGCTCGGACTGGGTGCGGATGTAGTCGGCCCACCACCGCAGGCCCTCGGCGGACTTCACCGCGCCGGTCTGCTCGGCGGCCATCGCGCCGACCTCGCGCAGCCGGTCGTACACGATCGAGACCGGGACGAGCATGACGTCCTCCGAGCGGTCGTCCTCGAGCGCGTCGGTGAGGTAGGAGAGGAGGCCCAGCTTCGGCGGCCGCAGCTTGCCGGTGCGGGTGCGCCCGCCCTCGATGTACCACTCGAGGTTGAACCGCTTGCTCACGAGATGCCCGAGGAACTCGCGCACCGCGAGCTTGTAGACGCGGTCCTTGCCGAAGTTTCGACGGATCCAGACGACGCCGGCCCGGCGGCCGATCGGCCCGAGCGGCCACCAGGACATGTTGTCCCCGCCGAGGACGTGGTTGGGCGGCAGTCCCGCCTCGTCGAGCGCCTCGGCGAGGACGAGCGCGTCGACGTAGGAGCGGTGCGTGGGGAGGAAGACGAGCGCGTGGTCGCGGTTCAGCTCGCGCAGTCGCGCGAAGGCCTCGCGGTCGGGCTCGACCGTCCACGCGCGCTCGTGCATCGGCTTCCAGAACCGCCGGTACAGGTCGATGCCGAGGGGGCTCTGCACGGTCGCGAGCTCGCGGAGGCACTGCTCGCCCTCGGTGAGCACCTCCTCCTGCGGGCGGCCGAGCTCCCCGGCGAGCGCGGTCGCGCGATCGCGGAACCGCGTCGACGCCGCGATCTGCTCGGCGACGAGGCGCGGGACCTTGTAGCGGTCGCCGATGACCTCGCGCTCGGCGCGGTCGCAGGCGAGCGTCGCCTGCCGGGCGACGAACGCGCCGAACCCCTCGCCGGGAGCCTCGGTGTGGCGCATGCGCAGCTCCGCGACCGTCGCGGGCGCGCCGACGGTCACGCGGACGCGGTCGTCACCCCGTCGCGCGAGCCGGGGCTGGAGGACCGCAGGCGGCCGGCGGGGGTTCGCCAGGAGGGCGACGTCGCGGAGCCGCACCGTGCGGTCGCCGTCACGCTCGGGCGGCAGCCACGTCACGCGGGCCGGATGCACGAGGGCGTCCTCGTGGGCGCCGACGAAGGCGGTCTCCGGTGAGGCGGCATCGGCGACGGGCGCGCCCGGGTGCTCCTCGGCCGCCCACCGCGCGATCAGCTCGCGCTCGGTGGCCGTGCGGGCGTCGACGGCGACGACGACCGCCGACGAACCGCCCTCGCGCGTCGTCCCCCGACCGGTCGCGACCGTCGCCATCCCCCGTCACCTCCAGACCGGTCGGCGCTTCTCGACGAACGCGGCGATGCCCTCGGCGGCCTCGCCCTCCGTGAGCATGCGGACGACCTCCTCGCCCTCGAAGGCCATGCCCTCGGCCGGCGGCAGCGTCTCCGCCGCGTCGACGCAGGCGACGATCGAGCGGACCGCCGGCACGGAGGACGCGGCGAGCCGCCGGGCGAGAGCGCGCGCCTCGCCGGCGGCGTCCTCGACGAGGCGGTCGACGATCCCGTGGCGGTGGGCCTCGTCGGCGTCGATCTCCCGGCCGGTCAGCATGAGGTCGAGCGCGATGCCCCGCCCGGCCGCGCGCGTGAGCCGCTGGGTGCCGCCGGCCCCGGGGATGAGGCCGAGCTTCACCTCGGGCAGCCCGACCTTCGAGGCCGGGGTCGCGAGACGCAGCGTGCATGCCATCGCGAGCTCGAGCCCCCCGCCGAGGGCGAGGCCGTCGATCGCGGCGATGGTGGGGGCGGGCGCCGCGGCGATCGCCTCGATCGAAGCGCGCAGCGCGTCGCGGTACTCGGCGAAGGTCCCGCCGTCGAGCTCGCGCATCTGCTTGATGTCGGCGCCGGCGGCGAAGAAGCCGGGGACCTCGGACCGCACGACGACCGCGCGGACGGCATCGCCGTCGATCTGCTCGGCCGCGGCGGCGAGCCCGTCGACGATCGGCGCGCCGAGCGCGTTGGCGGGTGGCCGGGCGAGGACGATCTCGAGGACGCGGTCCTCGACGGTCGTGTGGACGACGGCGTCGGTGCTGGTCTGGGTGTCGGTCATGCGGAGGCCCACCTCACGGGGCCGGCGACGAGGACGTGGCTGGTGAGCTTGCGGCCGAGGACGTCCTGGACGTCTCGCGCGCATGCGAGGAGCTTCTCGAGGTCGATCCCCGTCTCGACGCCCATCTCGTGGAACATCGAGACGAGGTCCTCGCTCGCGACGTTGCCGGTCGCGCCGGGCGGGACGGGGCAGCCGCCGAGCTCGCCGAAGCTCGCGTCGAAGGTGGTCACGCCGACCTCGAGCGCGGCGAGCGCGTTCGCGAGGCCCTGGCCCCGCGTGTTGTGGAAGTGCGCGACGAGGTTCACGTCGTCGGGGAGCCCTTCGCGCATCCGCGGGAAGAGCTCCCGGACCTGGCGGGGGTTCGCCATTCCGGTCGTGTCGCCGTAGGTCACCTCCTGCACTCCGGCGTCGACGAGCCGGCGGGCGATCTCGAGCACGCGCGCGGGATCGACCGGACCCTCGTACGGGCATCCGAACGACGTCGCGATCGCGGCGCCGCAGCGCAGGCCCGCCTCACGGACGCGCGGGGCCATCCGCTCGAGCACGGCGAGCGACTCGTCGACCGCGCGGTTGACGTTCTTGCGGTTGTGGCTCTCCGACGCGCTGAGGAAGATGCCGACCTCGTGGAAGCGGTCGGCGTGTCGCAGCGCCGTCTCGAGGCCGCGCTCGTTGGGGACGATGACCCCGAGCTCGACCTCGTCGGGGACGTCGAGCCGCTCGAGGACCTCGATGCCGTCGGAGAGCTGCGGGATGACGTCGGGCCGGACGAAGCTCGCGACCTCGAGCCGGCGCAGGCCCGTGCGGGCGAGCGCCTCGATGAGACGGATCTTCTCGTCGGTCGGGATGCGCTCGGGCTCGTTCTGAAAGCCGTCACGAGGCCCGACCTCGCGGATCGTGGCGGCGCTGGGGAGGGGGGCGGTCATGGCGGAGGGGGACCTTATGGGGCGCCCTCCGAGCATTCGTCCCCCTGTGGGAGGGGCCCGATCCCCCTCCGAAGGGACGCGATGGTGCGGCGCACCTCCGTACGGTCGGACCCATGTCCACGACCGAGACTCCCGCCACGTCCGCGCACGAGTCGCCGATGCGCTTCGCCTCCCTCTGCGAAGCCTTCCAGGCGACGGCTGCCCGTCACCCCGACCGTCCGGCCCTGCGCCTGCCCGACGGCTCGAACGAGATCTCGTGGGGCGACTACGCGGCTCGCGTGCGGGCGATCGCCGAGGGGCTCGCCTCGCTCGGCGTCGGTCCTGGCGACACCGTCGCCCTGCAGCTGAAGAACCGGCCCGAGTTCCACCTCGTCGACACGGCGGTCCTCCATCTCGGCGCGACGCCCTTCTCGGTCTACAACACGAACCCCGCCGACCTCACGGGGCACCTCCTCGACAACTCCGACGCGAAGGTCTTCGTCACCGAGGAGGCGTTCCTCCCCGTCGTCGAGGACGCCGTGAAGCGCGGCGGCCAGGTGAGCCACGTCGTCACGACGGACGGCAGCGGCGGCGATCTCAGCCTCGACGAGCTCGAGGCGCGCGGCGCCCCGGAGGGCTTCGACTTCGAGGCCTCGTGGCGGGCGGTCGACGGCGACACGTTCTGCACGATCGTCTACACGTCCGGGACGACCGGGCTGCCGAAGGGCGTGCAGCACACCCACCGCGGCCTCCTCTTCGGCCTCGAGTCGATGAACATCCTCGCGCCGTTCGCCGACCACCCGCGGATCGTGAGCTTCCTCCCCTCGGCGCACATCGCCGACCGCTACATCTCGCACTACTCGCAGATCGCGTTCGGGGCGACGATCACCGCCGTCCCCGACCCGGCGACGCAGCTCCCGATGGCGATCGCCGGCGCGAAGCCGACCCGCTTCTTCGCCGTCCCGCGCATCTTCGAGAAGCTCCGGGGCGCGCTCCTCGGCGGCATCGACAAGCTCGAGCCCGAGGCGCAGGAGAAGACCCGCGCGGCGCTGCAGATGAGCATCGAGATCGTCCAGGCCGAGCAGCGCGGCGAGGAGGTCCCGGCGGAGAAGAAGGAGGCGCAGGCGCAGGCCGACGCCGCCGTCTTCTCGAAGTTCCGCGAGAAGCTCGGCCTCGACGAGGTCCAGTGGGTCTCGGTCGCGGCCGCGCCGACGCCGCGCGAGGTGCTCGAGTTCTTCCACGCGATCGGGCTGCCGATCGCCGAGCTGTGGGGCATGTCGGAGTGCATCCTCTCGACGTCGAACCCGCCGGACGGCCCGATCAAGCTCGGCTCGGTCGGCTACGCGCTGCCGAACGTCGAGGTCGACCTCGCCGACGACGGGGAGATCCTCGTCCGCGGCCCCAACGTCATGCCCGCGTACCGCAAGGACCCGGAGCGGACGAAGGAGTCGATCGACGCCGACGGGTGGCTCCACACGGGCGACATCGCGAAGCGCGACGAGGACGGCTACCTCTGGATCGTCGACCGCAAGAAGGAGCTCATCATCAACGCGGCGGGCAAGAACATGAGCCCGGCGCACATCGAGATGACGATCAAGGGCGAGTCGCCGCTCATCGCGCAGGTCGTCGCGATCGGCGAGGGCAAGCAGTACGTCACGGCGCTCGTCGTCCTGGACCCCGAGACCGCCGGCCCGTGGGCCGAGGCGAAGGGCATCGAGGACCGCACGCCCGCCGGGCTCGCCGCCTCCCAGGAGGTGAAGGACGAGATCGCCGGCGCGGTGGAGCGCGGCAACGCCCGGCTCGCCCGTGTCGAGCAGCTGAAGAACTGGACGATCGTCCCCGAGGCGTGGGTCCCCGGCGGCGACGAGCTCACCCCGACCATGAAGCTCAAGCGCAAGCCGATCGGCGAGAAGTACGCGCAGGAGATCGACGCCCTCTACGCCTGACCGCAGGGCACATCTCTGCAAGTTGATTCATTTCTGAATCTGCTTGCAATCCGGCGGTGACGACGTTACGGTCGCCCCATGACCGTGCATGACGTCGTCATCGTCGGCGCGCGCCTCGCCGGGACGACCGCTGCCGCCGCCCTCGCCCGGGCCGGCCGCGACGTCGTCGTCCTCGACCGCGCGCGCTTCCCCTCCGACACGCTCTCCACCCACGTCCTCTTCTCCGGGGGCGTCGAGGAGATGAAGCGCATGGGCGCGTGGGAGCGCATCGAGGCGCTCGACCCCTCCTACATGCGCCGCCTGCACGTCGAGTCCGAGGGGGAGACCCTCATCGACGAGCCGTGGGGCACCTGCGGCGAGACGAACTACGTCATGTGCATCCCGCGCACGCTCCAGGACGCCGCGCTGGTGGAGACCGTGCGCGAGCAGGGGGTCGACGTCCGCGAGGGCTGCGAGTTCCTCGACGTCCTCTGGCGCGGCGGGCGGGTCAGCGGCGTGCGCTACCGCGACGCCGACGGCGAGGAGCACGAGCTCCACGCGAAGCTCGTCATCGGCGCCGACGGGCGCAAGTCGTCGGTCGCCGCGCGGGTCGGCGCGTGGTACCCGTACCGCGGCTCGAAGAACGGCCGCGGCCTCGTCTTCCGCTACTTCGACGACCCGCTCGTCGACACCCCCGCGAACGAGACCCTCTGGCAGTGGCGCGACGGCACCTCGGTGTGCATGGTCTTCCCGAGCGCCCCGCGGCCTCGGACGATCGCGCTCGTCATGGGCCCCGCCGCCGACGTCGCCCGGGCCCGGAAGGACCCCGACGGCACCTGGGCCGAGTTCCTGCGCCGGCATCCCGGCTTCGCGCAGCGCATCGAGGGCGGCACGAACGTCTCGAAGCTCCGCTCGACCGGCGACGTCCCCGCGTTCTTCCGCTGCGGAAGCGGCCCGGGGTGGGCTCTCGCGGGCGATGCGAGCCACTTCAAGGACCCCGTCATCGGCAACGGCCAGCGCGACGCGACGTGGATGGGCCGGTCGCTCGGCGAGGCGGTCGCACCCCTCCTCGACGACCCGGGCGCGCTCGACGCCCGCCTGCGCCAGTGGGAGCAGGAGCGCGACGACGAGTGCCTCTCCGCCTACCACTTCGCGAACAACGAGACGCGCATCCTGCCGCAGTCGCCCGTCCTCAAGGCGGTCGCCCGCGCGGGCGTGGACTCGGAGACCGGCCCGGACCTGGGCGACGTCTTCAACCGCGTGCGCACGCAGCAGGAGGTCCTGCCGGTCTCGCGGCTCCTCGACGGCGCGGTCCGCGCGGTCGCCCACGAGCCGACGCAGGCGGTGAAGATCATCCGCGACGCCCTCCCGGAGCTCGCGACGGATCTCCGCATCCGCGCCGAGCTCCGCCGCCGGCGGTTCCGCTCGACCCGCGTCATCGAGGGCTCCGAGCACCCGGGCTGGACCTGGTGGGACCCGCCGCGCCGGCCGGAGTCCGCGGCCGCGTCGAACGGCGCCTCCGCGAACGGCTCCGCCCCCGCGCCGAAGAAGAAGGCCGCGAAGACGACGAAGAAGACCCCGACCGAGAGCCCGGTGCCCGCATGACCCGCAAGCCCGTCCGCATCGCCGCCGTCCAGCCCGCGCTGAAGCGCGCGGCCGTCGAGGACAACCTCCTCCGCATCGAGGACCTCGTCCGCGACGCGCACCGCGAGCACTCGCCGCAGGTGATCGTCGTGCCCGAGGCGATGACCTCGCCGAACGTCCACCACCCGTCGATGCGTCCGGTCGCGCGCCCGGTCGACGGCGCCCCGTTCCAGCTCCTCACCCGCCTCGCCCGCGAGCTCGACTGCCTCATCGCGGGCGGCTTCCTCGCGAAGCGCGGCGGCGACACCTACGGCACGTACGTCCTCGCCGAGCCCGACGGCAGCGCGCATCTCCACGACAAGGACATCCCGTCCGCGTGGGAGCACCACTACTACGTCGGCGGCGACGACGACGGCCGCACGCACTCCGCGACGCTCGGCCTCGACGTCGGCCTCGCCTCCGGCTGGGAGTGGGCGCGCCACCGCACGTCGCAGCGCCTGCGCGGCGTCGACCTCGTGCTCGGCGGCATGTGCTGGCCCTCGTTCCCGACGAACTGGCCGGGGCCGCTGCGCGCCTGGGCGTCGCGCGAGCACGACATCTGGGTGCGGCAGAACCGCGAGCTGCCCTCGCAGGTCGCGCGGCTCGTCGGCGCGCCCGTCGTCTACGCGTGTCACGTCGGGCCGGTCGAGGCGACGTTCCCGCTCACGCCGATCCCGTGGAAGACGACGATGCTCGGCGAGACGCAGATCTGCGCCGCCGACGGCACCGTCCTCGCGCGCCTGCCCGGCGAGGAGGGCGAGGGGCACATCGCCGCCGACGTCACGCCCGGCTCGGTCGCGCCGCTCGACGGGCTCGCCGACCGCTTCTGGATCCCGGCGATGACCGTGTCGACGCACGTCGCGGCGTGGCACGTCATGAACAACGTCGGGAAGGTCGACTACCGCATCCGCAAGGCGCGCGGCCAGCACGACTGGCAGTCGCTCCCCGGTGGGGACCTCCCGGACGAGCTCCCCGCGACCGAGCCCGAGCGCGCCCACTTCGCGACGAGCGCGTGAGCGGCGGGCGAGACCGCCGTCCGTGACCGCCGACGAGCTCTGCGAGACCCCGGCCGAGCGCGCGTGCCTCGCGGCGCTGCGCGAGCGGGCCGGGGTCGACAGCCCCATGGAGCGCCACTGCCACCGGCAGTTCCTCATGGCCGAGCGGATGGCAGGCGACCGGCCCGTCGACCGCGAGCTCCTCCTCTGCGCCTGCTGGCTGCACGACGCGGGCCTGTGGACGACGAGCGGCGAGCCGTACGTCACCGAGGGGGCGCGCCTCGCCGAGGAGGTCCTCTCGCCGTTCGGGTGGGACCCGGAGCGGCTCCAGCGCTGCATGGACGCCTGCGAGCAGCACCACAGCCCCCGCTCGGTGGAGCGCTACGGCCTCGAGGCCGAGCTCGTCCGCCGGACGGACCTCGTCGACGTCAGCCGCGGCCTCCTCGCCTTCGGGCTCGACCGCGCGTGGCTGCGCGACCTCTTCGACCGCATCCCGCGAACGGGGTTCTGGCGCGCGACGATCGGACCGGCGTTCGTGTCCGAGCTGCGGCACCGTCCACGCACTCTCGGCGCCGTCTTCGTGCGTCCTCGGCGGACCGTCGCGGGCCGTCGCTGAGGCCCCGGGTCGACATGCCGTCGAAGGTCGGCCGCCGGGCGAGCTTGTGCGGACTTCGTGACACCCGCCACAGCGCCGCCGAGCCGAGGCGGCATCGGGCGTCGTCGCGGCGCGCGGACCGGTAGGTTTCCGCGCGACTGATGGCCGAGGTCCTGTTCTTCATCGCCGCGCTCGGCGCACTCGCCGGCGCCATCGGCACCGTCGGGTTGCGCAACCCGTTCTACAGCGTCCTCGCGCTCGTCTTCCACCTCCTGTCGCTCGCGGCGCTCTTCCTCCTCCTGCGGGCCGAGTTCGTCGCCGCCGCGCAGGTGATCGTCTACGCCGGCGCCGTCATGGTGCTCTACGTCTTCGTCGTCGCCTACGTCGGCGGCTCGCAAGAGCCCGTGGGGCCGACGACGGGCCCCGGCATGCGCGCTCTCGGCGCGGCCGTCGCCGTCCTCCTCTTCGCCGAGCTCGCGATCGTCTTCTTCGGCTCGGGCCTCCAGGCGATCGACTCCGAGGGCGCTCCCTACCAGGCCGGCTTCGGCTCGCCCGGCGAGATCGGCGAGCTCCTCCTCACCGACTTCCTCATCCCGTTCGAGATCGCGTCGTTCCTCCTCCTCATCGCGGCCGTGGGCGCCGTCACGCTCGCGCGGCGCCGCGGCGGGATCACCGAGGGCGACGTCATCACGCCGATGGACATCATCCGCCAGGGCGGGCGGGATCCCTTCACCGGCACGATGGCCGAGGGCGTCGGGGCGCGCCACCGCGGCACGGTCTCGGGCACGGGCCCCCAGGAGGACGACCCGACGCCCCCTGGCGGCGAGGACGCCCGCGAGCCGGAAGGAGGGCGCTGAGCGATGGACATCGGCTGGTATCTCGCGGTGAGCGCCCTCATCTTCTCCATCGGCGCCGGCGGCATCCTCGTCCGGCGCAACCCGCTCGTCATCCTCCTCTGCCTCGAGCTCATGCTGAACGCGGCGAACCTGGCGCTCATCGCGTTCGCGCGCATGCACGGCACGGGTGACGGCCACATCTTCGCGATCATCGTCATGGTCGTCGCGGCCTGCGAGGTGACGATCGGCCTCGGGCTCATCGTCGCGATGTACCGGCGGAAGCTCGCGATCGACGTCGATTCCATGCGCGAGCTCCAGGGGTAACAGGTCGTGGACGTCACCTCGTACGGCTGGCTCATCCTGCTCTTCCCGCTCGTCGGGTCGCTCGTCATCGCGCTCGGATACCGGGTCATCCCCACGCGCGTCGCCGGCGTCATCGGCACGTCGGCGATCGGCCTCGCGTTCCTCGCCGCGATCGGCGCCTTCATCCAGATCGAGGACCAGCCGCACGGCGCGCAGCAGGTCACCGGGATCCTCTACGACTACGCGTCCACCGTCGGGGTCGACGCCGAGATGTCGATCCTCGTCGACCCGCTCTCGGTCCTCATGGCGCTCGTCGTCACGGGCGTGTCGACGCTCATCCACCTGTACTCGCTCTCGTACCTGTGGTCGGACCGGGGCTACGCGCGGTTCTTCTCGTACCTCAACTTCTTCGTCTTCTCGATGCTGTTGCTCGTCCTCGCGGGCAACTTCCTCCTGCTCATCGTCGGGTGGGCGTTCGTCGGCGCCGCCTCGTACCTCCTCATCTCCTTCTGGTACCGGCGCACGACGGCGACGAGCGCGGGCATCAAGGCGTTCGTCATCAACGTCGTCGGGGACGTCGGGCTCGTCCTCGGGACGTACTTCATCTTCAAGCACACCGGGACCCTCGACTTCCTCAAGACCTTCGAGGCGGCCGAGGAGTCCTTCGCGGGGAACGACGGGGATCTCACCGCCGGCCTCATCCTCCTCCTCGTCGGAGCGTTCGCGAAGTCCGCGCAGGTGCCGCTCCACACCTGGCTCCCGGACGCGATGGAGGGCCCGACGCCCGTCTCCGCGCTCATCCACGCGGCGACGATGGTCACCGCGGGCGTCTACCTCATCGCCCGCATGCACCCGCTCTTCGAGATCGCTCCGAGCGCGGCCGACGTCGCCGCGATCATCGGTGCGATCACGCTGCTGCTCGCGGGCACGATCGGGCTCGCGGTCACCGATCTCAAGCGCGTCATCGCCTACTCGACGATGTCGCAGATCGGCTACATGATCATGGCCGTCGGGGCGGGGGCCTACGTCGCCGGCCTCTTCCACCTCATGACGCACGCCTTCTTCAAGGCGCTGCTCTTCATGGCGGCCGGCTCCGTCATCGCGGCGATGGCCGGCCAGCAGGACCTCGACAAGATGAGCGGCTTCAAGCGGGCCATGCCGTTCACCTACGGCGCGTTCGTCATCGGCGGCCTCGCTCTCGCCGGCGTGCCGCCCTTCGCGGGCTTCTTCTCGAAGGACGAGATCCTGCTCGTCATCGGCGATCGCGGCGGCTGGTACTGGGCGCTCTACGTCGCGGGCTACGTCGGCGCGTTCCTCACCGCCGTCTACACGTGGCGGATGATCTTCCGCGCCTTCTGGGGCGATCCGTGCCCGGAGGCGAAGGAGCTGGAGGAGGGGCACCTCCACCACGCCGAGGTCCACACGAACCCCGCCAACGGCGAGGTCGAGGACACCGACGTCGGCTTCCCCGGCCCCGATCACCACATCGCCGAGCGGTCGGCGCCGATGAAGGTCGCGATGTCGGTGCTCGCCTTCCTCGCGGTCGTCGGCGGCGCGGTGCAGATCCCGAAGGTGACGCTCGCGCTCGACCACTTCCTCGAGCCGACCTTCGAGGAGTCGGCGTTCAAGCAGCACGTCGAGGGCAACGACGGCCTCCTCGTCCTCGGGCTCGTCCTCGGGACGCTCATCGCGCTCGCGGGCATCGCGCTCGCCTACCGTCTCTGGGTCCAGCAGCCCGAGGCGCCGGCACGCATCCGCGAGCGCCTGTCCGGCGTGCACCGCCTCTTCGTCAACCGCTGGTACTTCGACGAGATCATCGACCTCGTCGTCGTCCGCCCGTTCGCGTGGCTCGGCCGCTTCTCCCGTGACGCGTTCGAGCGCGTCGTCGTCGGCGCCGCGCTCATCGGCGGGACGTCCGGCCTCGTGAAGGCCTCGTCCGCCGCGGTCCGCGCCCTCCAGTCGGGCTTCCTGCGCGCCTACGTCGGGCTCCTCCTCGGCGGCGGGCTCCTCGTCACCCTCTACTTCCTCCTCCAGGCGTGACCCTGCACCTCTCGATCCTCCTCTGGCTCCCGGCCGTCGTCGGCGTCCTCGGGCTGCTGCTGCCCGGGAAGGCCTCGCGGGTGCTCGCCGCGGTCGGCGCGCTCGGCGCGCTCGGCCTCGCGATCTGGGGCGTCGCCGACTACGACAAGGGCGCCGGCGGGCTCCAGCTCATCACCGACGAGACGTGGATCTCCGAGCTCGGCATCCACTACAAGCTCGGCCTCGACGGGCTCAACCTCTTCCTCGTCCTCCTGACGACGGTCCTCTTCCTCGCGGCGATCCTCTGGTCGATGCGCCGCGACGTCGAGCGCGAGCGGCTGTACTGGTTCCATCTCGGGGTCGCGCAGTCGGCGGTCCTCGGCGCGCTCATGGCGCAGGACCTCGCGCTGTTCGTCGCGTTCTTCGACCTCATGCTCGTCCCGTTCTTCTTCCTCACGGGGCAGTGGGGCGTCGGTGAGCGGCGCGTCCCGGCGGTGACGAAGCTCGTCATCTACACGCTCGTCGGATCGCTCCTCATGCTCGTGGCGGCGATCGCGCTCGCGGTGCTCTCGAAGGACCAGGCGGGCGGCGAGCTCACCTTCGTCCTGTCGGATCTCGCGAACGTCACGCTGCCCGAGGGCTCGCAGGACTGGATCTTCCTCTGCTTCGCGGCGGCGTTCCTCGTGAAGATGCCGGCGTTCCCGCTGCACGGCTGGATGCCCGACGGCTATCGGGCGATGCCGCTCCCCGTGCTCGCGGTCTTCTCGGGCGTCCTCTCGAAGGTCGCGGCGTACGGCTTCCTGAAGATCGTCGTGCCGCTCCTCCCGGACGCGGCCGTCCAGTTCCAGACGCTGCTGCTGCTCATCGCGCTCGCCTCGATCCTCTACGGGTCGGCGATCGCGTTCACGACGACCGAGACGCGCCTCGTCCTCGGATACTCGTCGCTCGCGCAGCTCGGCTTCATCCTGCTCGGCGTCTTCGCCCTCAACCCGCAGGGCGCGCAGGGCGCGATCCTCCAGTCGGTCAACCACGGCCTCGTCGTCGCGCCGGCGTTCTTCATCGTCGCGCTCCTCGCCGAGCGGGCCCGCGGCTCCGAGGACATCCGCGACATGGGCGGCCTCGCGATGCGCGCGCCGGTCCTCGCCGCGCTCTTCCTCGTCGTCGCGCTCGCGACCCTCGCGATCCCCGGCTCGTCGAACTTCGTCGGGGAGTTCTTCATCCTCCTCGGGGCCTTCAACGCGAAGCTCGCGATCGCGATCATCGCCTCGACCGGCGTCGCGCTCGCGAGCGTCTACGCGCTGCGGCTCTTCATCCGCACGATGCACAACCGGCTCGCGGCCGAGGCGGAGTCCCGTGAGATCAGCGTGCGCGACGGCCTCGTCCTCGTCCCGCTCGTGCTCGCGATCGTCGCGCTCGCGTTCTACCCGCAGCTCCCCCTCTCGAAGGGCGAGGACAGCATCACGGGCGCGGTGACGACCGCCCACGAGCTGAGCGATCCCGAGGGCGCGGCGGACTTCGCGCGCTCGCAGGGCGGCGAGGCGGCGGCGGAGGCCGGCGGCGAGCTCGGCGGCGGCGCGCTCCAGATCGATCCGGCGACGGGTCTTCCGATCGACCCCTCGACAGGCCTGCCGATCGCACCGGACGGCGGCGGCGTCCCCGGGGGGCCCGAGGGTGAGATCGAGATCGTGCCCGAGGAGGAGGTGGCGCCATGAAGGCCGAGACCCCCTACATCGACTGGATGGGGCTCTCGCCCCTCATCGCGCTGCTCGGCGGCGCGGTGGTGGTGCTCATGCTCGGCCTCTTCCGGGCCCAGATCGTCCGCCAGCAGCTCGTGCCGATCCTGTCGCTCGCCGCGCTCGGCACCTCTCTCGGTCTCGCGATCGCCGAGTGGAACGTCGAGAAGGACCTCGTCTCCCAGGCGCTGCGCCTCGACGGTCTCTCGCTGACGATCCACGTCCTCCTCATCGCGGCGGGGATCGCGACGGTGCTCCTCTCGTGGCGCGCGGTCGCCCCGCGCGAGAGCGCGCACGGCGAGTACTACTCGCTGCTCCTCACGTCGGTCGCCGGCATGGCGGTCCTCGTGCAGGCCCAGAACCTCATCACGCTCTTCATCGGCCTCGAGCTCTTCTCGATCCCGCTGTACGTGCTCTGCGCGACCGAGATGCGGCGTGCGACGTCGCTCGAGTCGGGCCTCAAGTACCTCATCGTCGGCTCGGCGGGCTCGGCGATCCTCCTCTACGGCCTCGCCCTCCTCTACGGCGCGACGGGCACGACCGACTTCGACGCGATCGCGCGGATCATCGACGACGAGGGCCTGTCGGACGACACCCTGCTGCTCGGCGGCGCGGCGCTCTGCGCCATCGGGCTCGGCTTCAAGGCGTCCGTCGCCCCGTTCCACCAGTGGACGCCCGACGTCTACGAGGGCGCGCCGACCGCGGTCACCGCGTTCATGGCCGTCGCGACGAAGGCCGCCGCGTTCGGCGCCTTCATCCGCCTCTTCGACGTCGCGCTCGTCGGCGCGAGCCTCACGTGGGCGCCCGCCCTCGCCGCCCTCGCCACGGTGACGATCATCGTCGGCAACGTCGGCGCGCTCGGCCAGTCGTCGCTGAAGCGCCTCCTCGCCTACTCGTCGGTCGCGCAGGCGGGCTACATGCTCGCGGGCGTCGTCGTCGCGACGCAGCTCGGCGTGCGCGCGACGGTGTTCTACCTCGCGGTCTACCTCGTCATGAACCTCGCCGCCTTCGCCGTCATCGTCGCGCGAGAGCGCGAGACCGGCTTCGGGGACGACATCGCCGCGGTCCAGGGCCTCGGGCGGGAGCGCCCGCTGCTCGCGTGGCCGCTCACCCTCGCGATGCTCGGTCTCGCGGGCATCCCGGCGACCGCCGGCTTCATCGGCAAGTTCTACTTGATCGACGCGGCCGTGGACGGGGACTACGCCTGGCTGGGCATCGTCATCGTCGTCGGCTCGATGATCTCGCTCGCGTACTACCTGAAGGTCGTCGCGGCGATGTGGATGGAGCCCGCCCCGGCGACGTCGGGGACGACCGGCGGCCCGGTCCCCGCGCTCGCGGGCGGCTCCGACGAGGCCTCCGCGGAGTTCCGGCCCGGCGCCGAGCGCCACTGGGAGGTCGCGCTCGTCGCGGTGCTCGCCGGTGCGGCGACGCTCGTGCTCGGCGTCGTCCCCCAGCCGCTGTTCGAGTTCGTCTCGGACGCCGGCAAGGGCCTCGGCCTCTTCTAGCGCCGCGCCGTTCTCGCGCGGCGCGGCATCGCGTCGCTCTGCGACAGGATCCTGCGACTCGCGGGGCGTTCGAACATCCGTCGAGCGCCCGTCACCGCGGTTCTCCTGCGGCGTATCTCGTGTGGAATGTCACGAACCCTTGAAGGAGGGTGAGAAGTGATGAAGTCCATGGAGAGGTTGGAGCCTCTCTGGCTCCTGCTCGTCGTGATCGGCGGCCTCAACTGGGCGATGATCGGTCTCTTCGAGACGAACGTCCTCGCCGACGTGTTCGGCACGGGGACGTTCACCGACGTCGTCTACACGGTCGTCGGCTTCGCGGCGCTCATGCTCGTGCCGCGCCTGCTGCAGGCGATGCACATCCACATGCCGGGGCACCGCCCGGCCCACGGCGCCCGGTAGGCGCCCCGTCCGCGCGCGCCGGACGTCCCCGGACGGCCGGCGCGACGCGAGCCCGCGGTGACGACCGGCGTCCGGCGCGACGCCGCTCGCTAGCCTCTCGCGCGTCCGGGACGGCCGGGCCCGCGCATGATCTTCCCCACGATCGAGTTCTGCCTCTTCTTCCTCGTCGTGCTCCCCGGCTCGTGGGCGCTCATGCGGCGCCCCGGAGGATGGAAGACGTTCCTCCTCGTCGCGAGCTACTTCTTCTACGCGTCGGCGGACTGGAAGTTCGCGTTCCTGCTCGGCGGCGTGTCGGTCGGCAACTACGTCTTCGCCCGGCTCATCACGGCGACGGACGACGAGCGGCGCAAGACCCGGCTGCTCACCGCCGCGGTGACGCTCGATCTCCTGCAGCTCGGCGTCTTCAAGTACTACGGATTCTTCGTCGAGGACATCAACGGCCTCCTCGACGGGGTGGGGCTCGGGCTGCCGCTCCCGGTCGCGACGATCGCGCTGCCCGTCGGCGTGAGCTTCTTCACGTTCCAGGCGATCTCGTACGTCGTCGACGTCCGCCGCGGGACGGTCGAGCCGGCGCCGCTGCTCGACACGCTGCTCTACATCAGCTTCTTCCCGCAGCTCGTCGCCGGGCCGATCGTCCGCGCCCACGAGTTCCTCCCGCAGCTCAAGCAGCCGCGCGACCCCATGAACGTGAAGGTGGGGGCCGGGATCCTCCTCATCGTCACCGGGCTCGTGAAGAAGGTCGTCCTCGCCGACTACCTCGCCCGCGAGGTCGTCGACCCGGTCTACGCGGTGCCGGAGGCGTACTCGTCCGCCGACGTGCTCCTGGCGACGTGGGGGTTCGCCGCGCAGATCTACTGCGACTTCTCCGGCTACACCGACATCGCGATCGGCGTGGCGCTCCTCATGGGCCTCACGTTCCCGCGGAACTTCGACAAGCCCTTCCGCGCGGCGTCGAACCAGGAGTTCTGGCGGCGCTGGCACATGACGCTGTCGCGGTTCCTGCGCGACTACCTCTACATCGGGCTCGGCGGCAACCGGCACGGCCGTCTGCGGGCCTCCCGCAACCTCTTCCTCACGATGCTCCTCGGCGGCCTCTGGCACGGCGCCGCGTGGGGGTTCCTCCTCTGGGGGGCCCTGCAGGGCGGGTGGCTCGTCGTCGAGCGCGAGCTGCGCGACCGGACCTCATGGCGGCCGCCGACGTGGTTCTCGGTGTTCCTCATCTTCAACTTCTTCGCGTTCTCGCTCATCCCGTTCCGGGCCCCGGACCTCGACGTCGCCTGGGCGCTCGTGCAGCAGTTCGGCGAGTCGGGGGCCGCGACGCTGTGGACTCCGGCGGCGACGATCATGCTCGCCGTCGTCCTCGTGAGCCACTGGCTCCCGGAGCGCCCGGTCGAGGTTCTCCGCGCCCGCGTCGAGGCTCTCCCGCCCTACGCGCTCGGCGGCGGCCTCGCCGTCTCGATCATGCTCGCCGCTGCGACGATCCCGTCCCAGGGCGTGCCACCCTTCGTCTACTTCCAGTTCTGAGATGCCCGTGGACCTCCCGACGACGACACCGCCCGAGTCGCCCCATCGCACGACGCCCAACGATCCGTCGCGGCCTGCGCGCCGCCTCACCGCGAGGGACGGCATCGTCGCCGTGCTCATCGCGGCGGTCCTCCTCGTCGTCCTCGACGGCGACGGGATCCGCCGGACCGGGGAGAAGATGGACGAGGGCCTCGGGCGCTCGGTCGTCCTCGCGGTCGGGCACCCGGCGGGCTGGGTGGCCGACCAGCTCCCGTTCGCCTCGGCGGCCGACCAGGTGACCGGGTGGTTCGCCACCGACGAGGACCTCGGCTCCGACGACGGCGAGTTCAGCACCGCCGCGACCGGGCCGGCCGACGGCGGCGGGGCGCAGGAGGGCGCGATCACGCGGGTGAGCCCGTCGGAGTTCGGCGGCGGCGCCGGCGCGGCCGCCCCGGCGGGCGAGCGGCGGCCGCTCGGGACGCTCCTCGTCACCGGCGACTCGATGGTGCAGCCGATGGACTCCTCGCTCGCGCGCGAGCTCACCGAGGAGGGCGTCCGGACGATCCGCGACGCGAAGATCGGGACCGGCATCTCGAAGACGGACCTCCTCGACTGGGGCCGCTTCTCCCAGCAGCAGGCCGCCGAGCACCGCGCGGACGCGGTCGTCGTCTTCCTCGGGGCCAACGAGGGATTCCCGATGCCGACGCCCGGTGCGGGAACGGTCGAGTGCTGCGGCCCGGAGTGGGCGGCGGAGTACGCGACGCGCGTGCGCTCGATGATGGCCGCCTACCGCCGTGGCGGCGAGGCGACGGTCTACTGGACGCTGCTTCCGGCCGCTCGAGATGGCGACCGCACCGAGATCATCGAGACGGTGAACGAGGCGATCCGCGTCGCCGCGGCGCCGTTCGGCGAGGACGTGCGGCTTCTCGACGTCCCCTCCGTCTTCACGCCGCGCGGCGCCTACCGGGATGCGATCGACGGCGAGATCGTCCGTGACGCCGACGGCATCCACCTCAACGGACGCGGCGCCGACATCGCGGCCGACCTCGTGCTGCGGGAGCTGGCCGAGACCTACGACTGGGGCTGAGCGCAGCCCTCGACCCCGTCCGACCTGACGAAACTCACGCTGGGCGTGAGTTTCGTCGATCGGGGGTGGTCGCTCTGGCCTACAGGCCCTTCGGGTGGCGGGCGATGAAGCCGTCCGAGGAGCGCTTCTCCTCGCGCCAGCGCGGGCCCTCCTCGCCGCGGCCGGACGTGTCGAAGCGCAGGCCCGCGATGACGACGTAGGCGTGGCTGCTGCGCGTGTGGATCGTGATCCACTCGCCCTCGCCGGACGACCCGAAGGACTTGAAGCCCGTCGAGTTGCGCGGCACCTCGAGGAGGCCGGCGTGGTGCAGCGCGTAGGAGATCGCGCCGGAGCAGTCGTAGCCGTCGTCCTCGATCTCCCCGTGGCCGCCGCCGTAGCGGTAGGGCTTGTCGGTGATGCGGTTCGCGGCGGCGATCGCGTCCTTCACCGGCTGTGGGGCGGCTGCCGGCGCGAGCGCCGTGCGCCCGTCGGGCCCGATGACGGCCTCCGGGCCGGGGGTGAGCTGCAGCGGCGCGTCGACGGCGCGCGGCTCGGACGCCTCGCGTGCCCGTGCGCGCCGGATCCTCTTGCCCATCCCCTTCGCCTGCGCGCGCGAGACGCGCCCGTCGGTCTTCAGCTCCTCGCGCCGCTCGTACCGGCGGACGCGCCGGAGGGTCGCCGGGCCGTACTCGCCGTCGACCTTCGTCTCGATGCCGAGCTCGGTGAGCCAGCGCTGCAGCGTGCGGACGTCGGAGCCGCTGTGGCCCTTGCGCAGGGTGCGGTCGCCGAAGTCCCGCGCCTCGGCCGGCGCGGCGGGGATGAGAGCGGCGGCGGCGAGCACGCATCCGAGCGCGCCGATCCCCCGCCGGGGGCGTGTCTTCGTGTTCACGTTCACCTCGCGTTCCTCGTGCCTGCGGGGTGAGCTGTCGGGCTCGCGCTGGAACGTGCGCTACGCCGGAGCTGTCGCCGGCGATTCGCCCCTGACGCGCCGAGGCGCGCCGTCGGGTCCCCCGCCCGCCGCCGATGTGCGTCGGCGGCGGCTCGGCCTGGTTATGACGTCACCCGCTGTGAACACGGCCGGCCGCCGAAGTTGCGGCGGCCGGCTGGGGATTCGACGTCGGTGCGGCTACGTGAACTGCGTGTAGCGGTGCATGATGTAGCCGTACTTGCCCTTGCGGCAGCTGACGGTGGCGTCGAACTGCGTGTCGATCTCGTTGCGACGCCGCTCCTTGCACTTGTAGCCGCGGACGCGCTTGTTGCACTTCCCGTCGGCACCGCCGTTCGCGCGGCGGCACTTGTACCAGGACTTCACGACGCGCTCGCCGTTCCGGCACGAGGTGCCGCGGACCCGCAGCTTCGTGACGTACGTCGGTCCGAGCTCGCGCTCCTCGTCCTCGATGTCGCACGTGCGGACCTTCGGCTTCTTCGCGGCGGCCGGGTCGGGCGTCGCGACAGCGAGGAGCAGCACGCCGGCGAGGGCGAGGAGGATGAGGCGCACGGCGGACGTGCGCGGATGGGTGATGCTCATGGCGGGTGATCCTCTCAGGTCGCACGCGCGCCTGTCGCACATCTCGGTCCGCTCCCCGGTCCGACGGGACGGGCGGGCCGGCGCCCGCGGGGAGAGGGCGCCCGAGGCCGGGGTACGAATCGAACGCGCGTTGATTTCGCCCCCCATATGGGAGCGAATCGAACGCGCGTTGATTTCGCCCCCTATACGGGAGCGAATCGAACGCGCGTTGATTTCGCCCCCGGCCCCCCAGTCCCCGGCCCCGGCCGCCGCCCGGCCCCGCCCCCGCGGCTGCGGCGCCGTGGCCGCACGCGGAGCCTGCGAGACGCCCGGCCCGGCGAGGACCTTCGCTCAGTCGCCGGAGCCGCCGCCGACCGTCTTCTCGGCGTCGGCGAAGACACCGGCGGCGATCCGCTCGCCGGCGACCGAGAGGTGGAGCCCGTCGGCGTCGCGGACGTCGACGCCCTCGATGCGCTCGACGTAGCGTCCAGAGTCGCTGAACGCGCGGTCGAGCCGCACGAGCTCGACCTCGGGCTCGCGGCGCGCGAGCTCGACGATCGCGGCGTTGACGGCGCCGATCGCGGCGGCGTAGCGAGGGTCGCGCGGGGGCGGGATCGTCGCCCACAGGATCCGGCCGCGGCCGTCGCGCGCCCAGGTGCGCGCCATCGAGCGGATCCGCCGGAGGTACTCCCGCACCCAGTCACCGGTGCAGCACGGCGCCTCGCCACCGCTCGGGCGCGGCATCGCGAAGCGGTCGTTCGCGCCGAGGAACACCATCGTGACCGAGGGGCTGTGGCGCCGGACCTGGCTGCGCGCGTGGCGGCGCCAGTCGAAGTCGCCGGGCTTGCTCACGCCCGAGGCGGGCCGCGTGTCGGAGATCACGCGGTAGCGCGAGCGCAGCCGGTCGGCGACGAAGGAGTCGATGCCCTGGATCATCGAGTCGCCCGTGAGGAGGAGCGTCGGCTTGCTCTTCCGCGGCGCGGTGCGGCCGACGCCCGTCTGCGTGCGGACGTGGTGACGGCCGAGCCGCGCGTCGATGTCGATGAGGCCGGTCCGCCGGCTCACCCGGCGCGTCGAGGTGACCGACGAGGTCCCCGCGGGGATCGCGAAGGTCCGGCAGCGCTTCTCGCGGCCCTTGCGGCGCACGCACAGATCGACGTCGATGCCGCCGAGGCCCCAGCGGTCGCGGATCGTCGTCTTCATCGTGCCCCCGCGCGAGATCCGCCGCGGCGCGGTGACGAGGAGACGGTCGCGGCAGCTCGGGGTCCGGACGGTCGTGCCCGCCTCGACGATCGTCCCGGCGGGGGTGGCGGCGGAGCCGACGAAGGTCCGCTCGAGGCGGTCGCAGCTCCACGTCGCCGCGCGCAGCAGCTCGGCGGCGCCGTCCACCCCGCCCGCGGGGTTGCGAGCGACGTCGCGGCCGAGCGTGACCCGGGCGCCGCTCGGGAGGACCTCGGAGAAGACGACCTGCGAGCCGTTCGGCGCGAGCATCGCGAGGTCGACGGCGCTGCGGTCGACGTTGGCCCCAAGGAGCGGCCCGGCGGCGGATGCGGTCGGCGCCGCGCCGGAGAGGAGAGCCGCCGCGGTGATCAGGATCGCGCTGACGGACCGGCCCCGCACCGCGGGAGAGCGTAGTCGACCCCGGCCCGCCGACCGCCGCTCGGCTGCCGCCCGGACGGCGCGCTAGCCTCACCGGCCCGTGGACTACCCGGTCGAGACCTTCACCGACGAGGAGCGCGAGCTCCTCGCCCCGCACGTGACGAACCTGGACCGGCCCGTGTTCGCGCTCGTCGGTCTGCCCGAGACCGTCAAAGGCGCCCTCTTCGCGCGCTACTCGCGCTACCCGGGCACGCTTCGCCGCCTCTTCCTCGACGAGTTCGCGAGCTCGCTGCCCGGGTCCGAGCGAGCCGCGTGGGACGGCGAGGAGGGCCGTCGGGCGGCGGACCTCTACGAGCGGATCTTCGTCGGCTACGGCGACGACTCGGTCGCGCAGCTCGGCGGCGCGCACATCGCCTGCGAGTGGGTGTCCAACGTCCTCACGAAGGTCCTCCAGCGGCCCCGGATCGGCGCCTACCTCGAGCAGTCGACGCGCTACATCGCCTACGACGCGCCGATGGACCCCGAGCCCGGCCCGGGTGGGCCCGCGCGGTTCCGCTACTACCGCGACGCCTCGCTCGGCCCGGAGTACGAGCGGGCGATGGACGACCTGTTCTCGACGTACGCGACGCTCCTCCCCCGCGTCGTGGGCTGGGCCGACGACGCGTTCCCGGCCCCGGACGGCGAGCCCTCGGCCGCGCATGCGCGTGCCATCAAGGCGAAGGCCCTCGACCTCCTCCGCGGTCTGCTGCCCGCCTCCTCGCTCAGCCACATGGGCATCTACGCCTCGGGCCAGACCTACGAGCAGCTCATCCTGCATCTCCTCGCGCACCCGCTCCCCGAGGCGCGCGAGTACGGCCGGGGCATCCTCGACGCGATGAAGGCGACGATGCCGAGCTTCGTCTCGCGCGTCGAGCGTCCCGACCGCGGAGGGGAGTGGGTGTCCTACCTCGAGCAGCGCGCGACGGCCGCGGAGCGCTGGGTCGCGCGCCTGGGCCTCGACCGGCCCTCGGCCGGTGAGGGCGCGGGGCCCTCCGTCCGCCTCCTCCACGTCGACGGGGACGAGGACGCCCTCCTCGCGGCGCTGCTCTTCGAGGCAGCCGCGGTGCCCGAGGACGAGACGCGCGCACGCGTCGCCGCGCTCTCGGCCGACGAGCGGGCGGCGCTCCTCGCGGATCTCGTCGGCGAGCGGCGCAACCGGCGCCACCGTCCCGGCCGCGGCTTCGAGGCGGTCCGGTACCGCTTCGAGATCGTCAGCGACTACGGCGCGTTCCGCGACCTCCAGCGCCACCGGATGCTCACGGTCCAGTGGCAGTCGCTCGACCCCCACCTCGGGGCCGGCGTGCCGGAGGAGATCGACGCCGCCGGCTGCGGCGACGAGTACCGGCGCGCCCTCGACGTCTCCCGGGCGGAGTGGCAGCGCCTCCACGACGCCGGCGAGGAGCGCGCGGCGCTCTACGCCCTCTGCCTCGGCTTCCGCATCCGCTTCGTCCTCGACCTCAACGCGCGTGAGGCCATGCAGCTCGTCGAGCTGCGCTCGGGGCGGGAGGGGCACCCGAGCTACCGCGCCGTCGCGCACGAGATGCACGCGCAGATCGCGGCGGTCCACCCGGCGGTCGCTGCGGCGATGACCCACGTCGACACGACGCAGGAGCCCCGCCTCGAGCGCATCCTCTCCGAGATGCGCACGCAGGCGAAGCTCGACGCCCGAGCCTGAGCACCACCGGCGCGCCGAACCGGATCCCTCCGTGGCCCGGGCCACGGAGGAATCCGGTTCGGCCGCTCGTCACGTCGCTCGCCGCTGCTCCTCCTGCTGGCGGAGCTCGATGCGGCGGATCTTGCCCGTGAGCGTCTTCGGCAGGTCGGGGACGAACTCGATGATGCGCGGGTACGCGTACGCGCTGAGGCGGTCGCGGACGAACGCCTTGATCTCCTCGGCGAGCGCGTCGGAGGGATCGTGGCCCGAGGCCGTGACGATGAACGCCTTCACGACGTGGCCGCGGCGCTCATCGGGCGAGCCGACCGCGGCGGCCTCCGCGACGGCGGGGTGCTCGAGGCACGCGGACTCGACCTCGAACGGCCCGATGCGGTAGCCGGCGGCGATGATGAGATCGTCGGCGCGGCCCTCGTACCAGTAGTAGCCGTCCTCGTCGGCGCTCGCCGCGTCCCCGGTGTGGAACCACTCGCCGCCGAAGACGCGCTCGGTGTCCTCGGGGCGATTCCAGTACCCGAGCGGGTAATGCGGGTTCGTCCGCGCCCGCAGGCAGATCTCGCCGCGTTCCCCCTGCGCGACCGGCTGCCCGTCCTCGTCCAGGATCGCCATCTCCCACCCCGGGACCGGACGACCCATCGACCCCTCCTTCACGGGCATCCACGGGTAGTTGGCGACCATCGGGTAGCTCTCGGTCATCCCGTAGTAGTCGAGGACGGTGAGCCCGTACTGCTCGCGGAACCACCGGATCGCCTCCGGGTTGAGCGGCTCGCCGGCGCTGCAGACGACCCGGAACTTCTGCGGGTACCGCTCGCCGGCGTCGGGGATCGACATCATCGACCGCATCGCGGTCGGCGTCGTGAAGACGTTCGTCACCTCGTGGCGGCTGAGCACCTCGAGCTGCTTGTGCGGGTCGAAGCCGCCCTCGCGCTGGTAGACGACCTGGATCGCGCCGAGCCTCCACGGGCCGAGGAGCGGGGCGATGCCGGCCGCCCACGCCCACTCGCCCATGCCGTGGAAGCGCTCGCCCGGCTGGACGTCGTGGCAGTGGACGAACTCGTTGTGCGCGAGGAGATAGCGGTGCGCGTGGAGGATGCCCTTCGCGAGCCCGGTCGTCCCCGACGTGTAGTAGAGCTGCGCCGGGTCGTCGGCGGAGGTGTCGGGCTCGACCGGGGTCGAGGGGGCGTGCGTGAGGAGGCCGTCGCCGCGGTCCATCACGAGGACCTCCTTCACGAGCGAGGCGTCGAACCGGTCGACGTTCGCGCGGTCGGTGACGAGGACGGTCGCCCCGGAGTCGACGAGCCGGTGGCGGATGCCGTCGTCCCCGTAGAGGACGCTCATGGAGAGGAGGATCCCCCCGAGCTTCCACGTCCCGAAGAACATCGCGGCCGTCTCCGGAGAGGGCGGGAGCACGATCGCGACCCGGTCGCCCTTGCCGACGCCGGCGGCCTGCAGCACGTGCGCGGCGCGATTGGCGAGGTTCTGCAGCTCGCCCCAGCTCACCTGGCGGCGCTGGCCGTCGTAGCGCTCGAAGATCATCGCCGTCTGCCCTGGCGGGTGCTTGTCGCAGACGTCGGCGGCGATGTTGTAGCGCTCCGGCACCTCCCAGGCGTGCTCGGCGCACGCCTGCTCGTAGGTCTTCTGCGTCGTGCTCACGGCGGCCTCTCCTCCGGCGGTCGGGACAGGGCGAGTCTCTTGCGCGCCGTGCCGCACGTCAACCGGTGCGTCCCCGGAGGCGGGGACGCACCGTTGCGCCGCATGGCTGTCCGTCGACCGACCGGAGGCTCTGGCCCCGTCAGTCCTCTTGCGCCTGCGCCTCCGTGATCTTCTCCTGGAGTTGCGACATCACCGCGGGGTCGCGGAGCGTCGTGACGTCGCCGAGCGCGCGGCCCTCGGCGATGTCCTTCAGCAGGCGGCGCATGATCTTCCCGGAGCGCGTCTTCGGGAGGTCGTCGGACCAGACGATCCGCTTCGGCCGGGCGAGCTTGCCGATGCGCTGGGCGACGTGCTCGCGGATCTCCGCCTCGAGGTCCGAGGTCCCCTCGAGGTCGCCCTCGAGCGTGACGAACGCGCAGACCGCCTGACCGGTGTCCTCGTCGACCTGGCCGATGACCGCGGCCTCCGCGACCTTGCCGTGCGAGACGATCGCCGACTCGATCTCGGCGGTCGACATGCGGTGCCCGGAGACGTTGAGGACGTCGTCGACGCGCCCGATGACCCAGACGTAGCCGTCGGGATCCTTCTTCGACGCGTCGCCGACGAAGTAGGTCTCCGGCCCGAACTTCGACCAGTAGGTCTCGACGTAGCGGTCGTCGTCGCCGTAGAGCGTGCGCAGCATCCCCGGCCACGGGCGCGTGAGCGTGAGGAGGCCCTGGGTGCCGTCGGGGACGGGGCTGCCGTCCTGGTCGACGACCTCCGCGGCGATGCCCGGCAGCGGCGTGCCCGCCGAGCCGGGCTTGCCGTACTGGGCGCCCGGGAGCGTCGTGATCATGATGTGGCCCGTCTCGGTCTGCCACCACGTGTCGACGATCGGACAGCGCTCCCCGCCGATGACCTTGTGGTACCAGAGCCACGCCTTCGGGTTGATCGGCTCGCCGACCGTGCCGAGGAGACGCAGGGACGAGAGGTCGTGCGCCGCGGGCTTGTCGGCGCCCCATTTCATGCACGCCCGGATCGCCGTCGGCGCGGTGTAGAAGAGCGTCACCCCGTACTTCTCGCAGAGCTCCCACCAGATCCCCTGGTGCGGGTAGTCGGGCGCCCCCTCGAACATCACCGATGTCGTCGCGTTGAGGAGCGGCCCGTAGACGATGTAGGAGTGGCCGGTGACCCAGCCGACGTCGGCCGAGCACCAGTAGACGTCGGACTCCGGCCGCAGGTCGAAGACGTGCTTGTGCGTCCAGCCGACACCGGTGAGGTAGCCGCCGGTCGTGTGGAGGATGCCCTTCGGCTTCGCCGTCGAGCCCGAGGAGTAGAGGATGAAGAGCGGGTGCTCGGCGTCGAGCGCCTCGGGGGCGCACTCCGCGTCCGCGGCGGCGAGCGCCTCGTCGTAGAAGACGTCGCGGCCGTCGGTCATCGGGCAGTCCTCGCCCGTGTTGCGCACGACGAGGATCGTCTGCAGCGAGCCGAGGTCGGCCATCACCTCGTCGACCGCGGACTTCACCGGCGCGCTCTTGCCCTTCCGGCGGGCGTGGTCGGCGGTGATGAGGGCCTTCGCCTCGCTCACCTCCATGCGCTCCCGCACGGATTCGGCGCTGAAGCCGCCGAAGACGACGTTGTGCGGCGCGCCGATCCGCGCGCACGCGAGCATCGCGACGACGACCTCGGGGATCATCGGGAGGAAGATCCCGACGACGTCGCCCCGTCCGATGCCGCGGTCCTTCAGCGCGTTCGCGCAGCGCTGCACGTCGCGGTGGAGATCCGCATAGGTGATGGCGCGCGTCTCGCCCTCCTCGCCGTGCCAGTGGAAGGCGACCCGGTCGCCGAGACCCGCCTCGACGTGACGGTCGACGCAGTTGTACGAGGCGTTGAGCGTCCCGTCCTCGAACCACTTGTAGAACGGCGGGTTCTCGTCGTCGAGGGCGCGCGTCGGCTCGCGGAACCAGTGCAGCGCCTTCGCCTGCTCGGCCCACCATCCGACGGGATCGGCCTCTGCCGCCTCGTGGACGGAGCGATCGTGGATGCGCGCGTGCTCGGCGAAGTCGCGGGGGACGGGGAACGTGTCGACCATGAGGAGGTCGTTGAGCTCGCGCTCGAGCGTCATGCCGGTGTCGGCCATCGGGCGGTATCTCCTTCGGGTGCGGTGAGACCTCCGATCATCGCGGGCGGGGCCGCCGGGTGTCCAGCCGCGGCCGGCGAGATGGCGAGGTCGCGGCGATGCCGGGCGAGCCCGGTCACGGACCTGGGGGCGAAGCCCCCCCGGAACGACGCGGGGCGGACCCGAAGGCCCGCCCCGCGGCTCGTCAGGTGACGGACCGGCTAGTCGTCGCGGCCCGCCCGCAGGCGCGCGCTCGCGCGCACGTTCTGCCGGTTGTTGTCGGCGTCGATGACGGTGACGATGACGTTCACCCGCACCGACCCGCTCTTGTTGTTGCGGCGGATCCGCTTGAGGACGGCCTGGCGCTGCGCGTTGAGCCGGAGGATCGCGTAGCCGACCTTGCCCTCGTCGAGCTGGACGGCCGCGGTCTCGAACGTCACGCGCCGCTTGGGCCGGCTGCCGCGGCTCGCCGGGTTGATCTTGTCGCGCGAGCGGATCTTCATCTCGCCGCCGCACGTCTTCACGGCGCGACGACGGCAGTAGATCCTCACGCGGAGGCGGCCCTTGTTGCGACCGGCCGTCGGCATCGTGATCGTCTTCGCGTCGATCCGGATGAGCGCGCGCTTGTCGCCGGACTCGAGGTCCAGCGTCTGGCCCTGGCCGGCGACGGACTCACCCTGCGGGCCGGGCGGGCCCGCCGGGCCCTGGGCGCCGGGGGTCCCGGGAGCACCCGGGATCCCGGGGATGCCCTGGGCTCCGGGCACGCCCGGAGCGCCTGCCGGACCGGGCGCGCCCGGCGCGCCCACCGGACCCTGCTCGCCGGTGCCCGTCGTCGTGAACGTCACCGTGTTGCCCCGGACGGTCCCGAGGTCGTTCTCCGCGACGACGCGGTAGATGTACGCCGTCTCCGGGGTGAGGTTCGGGATCGGCACGCTGTTGGGGCTGACGGCGTCCTTGCCGTCGCCGATCGGCACCTCGTCACCGGGCAGCGGGAAGCGGCCGATGAACGTGCCCTGGCTGGCGAAGCCGAGCTCGTAGTGGATCTTCGTCGGCCGGCCGTTCGCGTCGACCGAGCTGTTGAGCGTCGCCGAGGTCGGCCCGACGCCCGTCGCCGGCAGCGTCGTCGCCGACGGCTGGCAGTCGGTCTCGAACTCGCGCAGCCCGCCGCTGATCGGGGTGCCGCCCGGCTGCGGGTCGCCGATGCCGTTGCTCGCGACGAGCTCGAACAGGTAGCGCGTGCACGTCGCGAGACCGGTGATCGGCTCGTTCACGGGGACGAGCTGAATGCCTGCCCCGGCGTCCCGCACCGGCGTCACGTCCGCGTTGACCGTGGTGTCCGGCCGGTAGCGGAAACGGTAGACAGCGGGGTTCCCGCGCGGGTTGACGGCCCCGTTGAGGGTGGCCGTCGTCGCGTCGACCGCCGTCGCCTGGTCGGTCCGCACGAACGGCGGCGAGACGAAGTTCGGGGTCCCGTCGGCGACCTGCAGCTTGACGTTGTCGAACTGCGCGCGGACGTCGACGACGCCGATCGCGAGCCCGCTACGGGCCTCCGACTCGATGACGACCCGGTAGGACTGGCCGGCGACGAGGCCGGTCGGCCCGACGGGGACCGTGACCTCGCGACGCGCGAACGCGGGCCGGCTGCCCGGCAGGATCAGCCCGCCCGGGGCGTCGAGAGTCTCCGTCGGCAGAGCGATCGTCGCGGGACCCTCGGTCCCCGACGTCCTCACGATCCGGACCGTGTACTCGACGTTGCCGCCGAGGTTGAGGAGCGCGTCGCTGAACGCACGGCGGTCGAGCGAGAGCGTCGCGCCGGTGATCGCGGCGCCGGCCGGCGGCGGGGCGACCGTGAAGGCGGGCGACTGGGCGGCGGTGGTGCCGCTGAAGAGCAGGCCCGGGATGAGCACGTCGAGCGCGTCGACGACCGCCTCCGTCCTCTGCTCGAGGCTGCCGGGCGGGTTGCCGTCGGCGGCCGCGTGCGTCGTCGCCGTCTGGCAGACGATCGGCACGTCGACCGGGATGGTCCCGACGAGGAGCTCGCAGCCCTGATCGGTCTCCTGCCAGCCGTCGAGGCCGGCGTCGAAGGTGCTGCCGCCCGTGGGCGCCCCCCCGGTCGGATAGATCGTGTCGGCGTGGGCGGCCGTGGCCGCCCCGAAGAGAGCGAGAACGACGGACACGATCGCCGTCCCGGCGCCACGTCGCAGACCCTGCGCGTGAATCGTCATGAGTACCCCTGCCTGTGTCCGGTGATGGATGCGGGGATCCCACTCCCCGCCCGGTGTGCCAGGAAGGTAGTCGAAAACTGCCCGGGAAGGGCGGAATTTCAGCTGCAGCGGCGTCGAGACCAACCGGAAAACGGGGTCTCGGAGCCGGGGTCAGCGCCGCTTGCGCCTGCGCTTCTTCGAGGAGGAATGAGGCTTCGCCGTCGCCGGTCCGGGGGTGTTCCCGCCCCGGGGAGGAGCCGTCTCGCGCGGGTCGCTCGCGTCGCCCGCGGGCTGCTCGTCCGTGCTCGCGGCCTGCTCGCGCTCCCGGCGCTCCCGGAGCTCCTGCTGGCTGGGCCATGGCTCCGCGCGGCCGGTCCGCCAGGCGGGCGGGATGCCGGCGCCGGGCCAGAAGCCGAGGAACAGGACGCCGAGGGCGACGAGCCAGTAGGTCTGGACGACCGGGACCTGCCCGGCGAGCGGGATGATGAGCAGGAAGCCCGTGATGACGCCGAGGACCCCCATGAAGCGGGTGAGGAGGCCGACGCGCATCGCGTTGAGCGAGAGGACGACGAACCCGACGGCGACGCCGAGGTTGCCGAGCAGGCCGAAGAGCGGCACGACGGTGATGACGCCCTCCTGCAGGGCGTCCCTCGCCGCGTCGCTCGTGCGGTCGGTCCCGTTGAAGAAGTCGTTCGCGTTGATCGTGATCGCGACCTGCCGGGCGAGCGCCGCGACGGCGAGGAGCACGGGGCCGCCCACGACGAACGGGATCCACGTCTTCGACATGAGCGGGTTCCGGGCCCGGATCGCCCGCAGCAGGTGCAGGAAGGCCGGGAGGAGGAGGATCGCGCCGAGGGCGATGAGCGCGCTCCCGATGTTGAACCCGAGCGTGTTCTCGTCGTAGAAGCGCAGCTGCTCGACGAGCAGGCCCTCTTCGCCGGCCCGCTCGCCCGCTGCCTCGCGGAGGGCGTCGAGGTAGAGGACCTCCGGGAAGTCCGGGAGCGTGCCGAGGACGACCCCGCCCGCGAGGGTGAGGATCCCGGCGAGGATCGCCGCGATGCCCGCGGGACGCGCGCGGCGCGACTCGCGCTCGAGCGTCTCCTCGACGGGCGGCAGCTCCGTCTCGTCGACGGCGGGCTCCGGCACCTAGCGGTCTCCCCGACCCAGGTTCTCGCCCGCCTGGGTCCCGTGGCCGATCGGCGTCCGCGGCGAGCGGCGGACGGCGACGTCGTCGCCCCGCTCGGGCTGGACGACGCGCGAGACGCGGTCGCCGGCGGCGAGGAGGAGGTCGAGGGCGGGCGCGGCGAGGCGAAGGCCGGCCTCGATGCGCTCGCGCCAGGCGAGCTGTGTCGGGGAGGGCGGCACCGCGGGCATCGTAGCGAGCGGGGGAGGGGCGGGACTCGCGGGCGGGCGCCCGGCCGGGCCGGGGCGGGCCACTACGATCGCGAGCATGAGCGCCAGTGATCCTCCGTCCGCGCCGATCGCCGTCTACGGGGCGACCGGCTACACCGGCAAGCTCGTCGTGGCCGAGCTGCGCCGGCGCGGCGCCGACGTCGTCGTCAGCGGCCGCTCGGCGGACGCGCTCGCGCGCCTCGCCGACGAGCACGGTCTCCCGGCCGACGCGGTGCGTCCCGCCGCGACGACCGATCCCGGCGCGCTTCGCCGGGCGCTCGAGGGGTGCGGCGCGGTCATCGCGTGCGCGGGCCCGTTCGTCGAGGTGGGCGAGCCGGTGGTGCGCGCCGCGGTCGAGGCCGGCGTCCACTACGTCGACACGACCGGGGAGCAGTCGTTCATCCGCCGGGTGATCGAGGTCCACGGGCCGGCGGCCGAGCGCGCCGGCGTCGCCCTCGTGAGCGGGATGGGCTTCGACTACCTCCCCGGCGACCTCCTCTGCGCGGTCGCCGCGGAGGGGCTCGGGCGCCTGCGCGAGCTGCGCATCACCTATGCCGTCGAGGGCTTCGGCGCGACGCGCGGGACGATGCGCAGCGCGCTGCTCATGGTGAGCGGCGACCAGGTCGTCTACGAGGACGGCGAGCTGCGCCCCGCGTCCCTGCGCATGCCGCTCGGCGAGACGGCGGACGTCCCCGGCGTCGGGCGGACGCCGGTCGCCCCGTACCCCTCCGGCGAGATCGTCACGGTCCCGCGGCACGTCGACACGCCGCGGGTCGTCTCGCGCATCTCCGCCGCGACGTTCGCGCCGAATCCCCGGCTCGCGAAGGCCGTCCCGCTCCTCACCCCGCTCACGGTCCTCGCCCTCCGCACGCCGCTGCGCCGGGGTCTCGACCAGCTCATCGGCCGTCTCCCGGAGGGGCCGCCGGAGGACGCGCGCCGGCGGGCGGCCTACACGCTCGTCGCGGATGCCGTCCCCGAGAGCGGCGAGACGCGGCGGGCGGTGCTGCGCGGCACGGACGTCTACGGGATCACCGCGGTGACGACCGCGCACGCCGCCGGCCTCATGACCGCGCCGGGGTACGACCGCGCCGGCGGCCTCGCCCCCGCCGAGGCGTACGAGCCTCGCGAGTTCCTCGACGCTCTCGCCGAGCACGGCGTCACGTACGAGGTCCTGTGACCGGGACGGGGCAGCCGTGTCCGGCGTGCGGCGGCCGGCTCGCGCCGTGGCGCGACGGCGCCGCGGGGGAGCCCGGTGGCGGCCGCGTGCCGCTCGCCCGCTGCGGAGCCTGCGGCACGGCGGTGACGCTCGCGGCCGCGCCGGCCGACGTCCACG